>CAZQYO010000004.1:0-11078 GCA_964597415.1 uncultured Chitinophaga sp. | reverse complement strand
TGCTATCAAAGGGGTTTACTAAAGTTTATAACCTAAGGGATGGAATAATGTTTTGGAATGGTTCGACAAGTCACCTGTTTGAGCATATTTAAATAAATACTATGAAAACTTTGATGAACAACTGGAACTTTGGAAGGATATTAAGATTGATAGCCGGCTTTACTATTGTTGGATTTGCCCTGAGCAAACAGGATTGGGCGATTGCCGGAGTGGGTGCGCTTTATGCTCTAATGGCCGTTTTTAATGTTGGTTGTGCTTATGGAGGAGCCTGTGCCTCACAAACAAATCGCTACCACGGACGAATGAAGGAACAGCAGTTAATAGAATTTGAGGAAATTAAGTCAGAATAAATTTGATGGGAGAAGAATTCATTTGACCCGTGTTGTTCAGTGAATACCTATAGTTGAATTACCATAAATCACGACATGAAAACTTTAAGTGAAATACTAAAAACAGACAAGCCCGTATTGGTTGACTTTTCAGCCGCTTGGTGTGCTCCCTGTAAAATGTTAGAGCCTATTTTAGATCAACTTGAAAAAAAGGTAAAAGGTAGCGCAGAGATTGTAAAAATTGATATTGACCAAAATCCGCTTCTGGCAACAGTATATAGTATTAGAGGAGTGCCTACACTCATATTGTTTGTAAACGGGGAGATGAAATGGCGTCAAAGCGGGGTGTTGCCTTTAGAATTGCTGGAGCAGGTAATTAGCACGTATGGCAGCGCAGAAACTTCAACAAATGCGTTAAACAAAATGGCAAAAAACTGAGAAGTAATGAACTTTACAAGAAAATATTTGTTCATCATCTTAGGTGTTATTACAGGGGCAGGTTTGGGTTTTATATATTGGTGGTTTGTTGGTTGTGCGTTAGGGACCTGCCCCATTTTTTCTTCTCCGTTAAATAGCACACTTTACGGTGCCTTGTTAGGCGGCTTACTCTTCGATATATTTCGCAAAAACAAAGTAGATGCACTATCTGATTAGCCATAAATCTTGGCTGAATACTTCTCTTTTAAATTAATTCATTAAATAAAAAACAACAAGATGGATCCACATTTTTACGAGGTAAATGTTACCTGGCAGCAAGACAGAAAAGGAATAATGCAATCTCCCGAATTGATTGACGAAGTAGCCGTAGCTACACCGCCCCAATTCCCTAAAGGGATAGAAGGGATATGGTCGCCCGAGCATTTGTTTACGGCTGCTGTAAGCGGGTGTTTTATGACTACTTTCCTCGCTATTGCCGAAAACTCAAAATTAGAGTTTACTGCTTTCGATGTTAAGAGTAAAGGAAAACTGGAGCAGATAGAAGGGAAATTTAAAATGTCAGAAATCATCTTGCAACCAACTGTTGCTATCGTGAATGAGGGCGACCGCGAAAGAGCAGAGAGAATTCTACAAAAAAGCGAAGCGGCCTGTTTGATTACAAATTCTATCAGTTCTAAAGTAACGATGGAGCCGCAGATAATAATTTCTAAAGCACAGTAGAAAGATTATAAAGCAAGAGGGTTAATTATATTCATTCGCGATGGGTAATATTCCGATCTATAGTATCTGTAATTTGTTAGGCACTGATAATTGCCTGACTGATCTATTGGTGTTGAGGCTTCGGACATTTCGGGAGGAACATTCGGATATTATATTCCCTCACCGTCATTCATTCTATCAGCTTTTATACATTACCAAAGGGAAAGGAAAACATCAGGTAGATTTTGAAAGCTATGAGATAAAACCTTTGCAGTTGCATTTTTTGGCTCCCGGGCAAATTCACCATTGGGACTTATCACCCGATACCGATGGTTACATTATTAATTTCGATGGTAGTTTTTTTACCTCTGTCTGTCATAATCCGCATTTTCTAAGTGAGTTTCCTTTTTTTAATTCATTGACCAACCGGTCCGTAATGGAGATTAAAAAAGAAGTGAGGGTAGAAGTAGATAAACTGGTGCTGCGCATGATGCGGGAATATGAAGCCGATATGGATTACCGGGCCGACAGCCTGAGAGCATTGTTGTTGCAATTGCTCATTACACTTGCGAGAGCATGTAAACCTACCGGAAAAACTCCAACGGCTCGTTACAATTATATTTTACTTAGGAATTTTGAAAGTTTGATTGAGCAGAATTTTAGGAATAAAAAATTACCGAAAGAATATGCGGAATTACTTTTCATCACTCCCAATCATTTAAATGCTTTGTGTCAATCAACAGTAGGCAAGCCTGCTGGCGAAATGATTCGCGATCGCATTATATTGGAAGCTAAACGACTGCTGGCTAATAGTGCTATGACAATAGGTGAAATAGCTTACGATCTCCGGTTTGAAGACAATGCTTATTTCAGCCGTTTTTTCAAAAAATATACCGGCTATTCTCCGGATGAATTCCGGAAAATTCAAATCCGCTAAATATATGGCTGTTAAGAAATGGAAAAAGGGAAATGGCACTATTGAAAAATGAAACTATGTTCATTTCTTTGTATAAAGTGGAGACCATGAAGAATTCAACAAGGAGTGTGCTTGACAAAAAGAAATTAGAGAAAGCAGCTTACATTTTTAAAACAATTGCTCACCCTACGCGCTTAGCTGTTATAGAACTTCTATTCGAAAACGGCCCGATGAACGTGAATGAACTAATTGCAGTCACCGGCTGTGAGCAATCGCTGCTTTCTCATCACTTGGCTAACATGAAGATTAAGGGTTTACTGAAAGCCGAACGGAACGGACAAAACATTTACTATTCTTTACGTGAATTGAGTTTGGTGGAAGTGGTGAAATGTATTGAAAAATGTGATTGTAACATGTAATCTGATGGAAACAAAGAAACCAAATTCAAATTTTAAGACAGATGCTTCATTTTGGGAGCAACTTTGGCGCACTAATCAAACCGGTTGGGACATGGGGATGGTGTCGCCACCAATAAAGGCATATATAGATACCGTGAAGAATAAAAATCTACGCATTCTTATTCCCGGATGTGGTAATACATACGAGGCGGAGTACTTGCTGCAAAATGGATTTATCAATGTTACCGTAGTAGATATTTCCTCTACATTGACCGAAAAGCTAAAGAGAAAATTCGCTGATTCTCTGAATCAATCTATTCAAATAATTTGCTCCGATTTTTTTGACCTGAAAGGAGAGTATGATCTGATTTTGGAACAAACTTTCTTTTGTACTCTACCTCTTGAACTTCGCTCTGAGTATGTAGCTAAGATGTATGAATTGCTTTCTCCGGGTGGTGAATTAGTGGGGCTGCTTTTTAATAAGAAATTTGAAACAGAAGGCCCACCTTTTGGTGGTACGGCTGAAGAATACAAGAAACTATTCAATCCACTTTTCACTTTTAAAACTTTCGATGCTTGCTATAATTCGCATCCGGCACGAAGTGGAGTTGAGTTATTTATTCATTTAGTTAAGAAGTAAAATAATTGATCAACAATAAACCAAATGTTATGACAGGCAAATTTCAAGACATTATTAATTCCGATATTCCTGTACTAATAGATTTCGGTGCGGAGTGGTGCGGGCCTTGCAAAATGATGGGGCCGATACTTCATGAGTTAGCGGGAAAAATTGGAGACAAAGCGCGCATTCTTAAGATTGATGTGGATCGCAACCCTGAAATAGCTTCGGCTTACCAGATAAGCGGAGTGCCCACCTTAATTCTATTTAGAAATGGGGAGATTAAATGGCGGCAAAGCGGAGTTCTGCCGGCAAATTCCTTAGAACAAATTATTAATCAACATTTAAACTAAAAACAAATGACGACCATTAAAGGCATTTTCTATCTACTGTTAGTCAGTCTCAGTTTAGCCTCTTGCAACAGCAACGGACAAGGAGTGAAAAACTTGAATGCAGCAGAATTTGATAAGGCGATTCACGACAAAGGAATTCAATTGGTGGATGTGCGCACCCCCGAAGAATATGCAGAGAAGCGCATTTCCGGATCTACAAATATCAATTTGAACGGAAACGATTTTGAGCAAAAGATGAATCAGTTAGACAAGTCGAAACCCACCTATATCTATTGCCTTTCGGGCGCAAGAAGCAGCAGTGCTGCTAAGTGGGCCATGAAAAATGGATTTAAAGAGGTGTATAATCTCAATGGCGGAATTACCGCTTGGATGAGTGCTAAAAAGCCCGTAGAAGTAGAGGGAGGCGGAGAAGTGGACGGAGGGATGAGTTTTGATAATTATCTGAAAAGCATCAAATCGGATAAGTTGGTGCTGGTTGATTTCAACGCAGTGTGGTGTGCTCCTTGCAAAATTTTGAAACCGATTGTAAAAAAGGTGATTAAGAATAATGAAGATAAAGTGGAGTTGCTCGATATTGATGTTGATAAAAATTCAACTGTAGCTACTACTATGAATATCACCGGCATTCCGTTACTGCTGATGTACAAAGACGGGAAGGAAGTGTGGCGCAACATGGGGCTTACCGATGAGGCCACTTTAGTAGAGCAGGTAAAAAAGTTTAGTAATTAATTCACTATTAAATAGAATGAAAGTATGAGTTTTCTGACAAAACTATTAGGCATTTCCACGGGTGATAATCCGGGAATTAAAAAAGCACTTGAAAATGGCGCAGTGATTATTGATGTGCGAACACCGGCAGAGTTTGCCGGAGGGCATCCCACAGGTGCCCGCAATATTCCCTTAAAGCAACTCTCGGGTAGAGTAAACGAGATTAAGTCATTAAAAAAACCGGTGGTGCTTTGTTGTGCTTCCGGAGCGCGAAGTGCCAGTGCTAAAGCAATATTAAGCAGCGCGGGGATCCAGGAGGTACACGATGCCGGAGGATGGAGAAATGTTCCCTGCTAAAGCGTAACAAATGATTTTTTTGAAAATGGCATCTTTTAAAAAGGGTGCCATTTTTTTGAGTAGTGCTCAGACTACAACTTCATTTTTAATTCTACGGCAAAGTGGTCGGAGAGATCCTGGTGTTTTTTACTCCATTGATGAGTAAAGCGAATGACACTGCGCGAAATATTCTCCGGATGTATTCCATTTGGTTTAAAAAAAACATAATCAATCAGGTTGCGCTTAGTTGGGTTGTAAGAATCCATATCGTTCAATAAGTGGTCGCTTGTGCACTTTAAATCAGTACAAATATCACCGTCTTTCATCTGCAAATCAGCAATTAATTTGGGGTATAGAGCAGTGTCACTTTTTGAGGTATTGAAATCGCCACAGGCAAATTGTGGCACTCCATCCTTTTGATGGCGCTTCAATAAGTTTGCCGCATCTTTATATTGACTGAGTTTTATTTCGGGTCCATGACCGGCTTGCATGTGAGTCCCCAGCAACTGAAATTTTTTTGTAGGATGTTCTACCTCCACCAGCATGGCTCCTTTGGCAGCAGGTTTATCTATACCTGCCAGCTTTGAATACTTTATACTCTCAATTTCCTTCATCGGATATTTGCTGAACATCAGTACCCCACCGGCTCGCTTGTAAGTAATCACTTTCCGATTCTGAAACCCTTCGTTGTAAGGATACATTGTCTTTAATTTTTTGCGAAGCATACGAACGGCTTTGCCGTCATACGATTCTTGAAACACAATAACATCCGGTGATTGTTTCATCAGCACATCGGGTATCAGTCGGGCGCGTTTAATAGGATGATGGTGGAGAAACGTTGCCCCTCGAGGCAGCATTTTAATATTCCAAGTGAGAATGCTGATCTGACGAGTGGAATCAGTACCGGTATTATCCGCTGCCCATACCAAAAGGTGAGTGCCGAAAAGAAAGAGAATAAGAGGAATTATTTTTTTCATCATGCCCAAAGTAAAAAAGAATTTGGGGCGCGGGACAGAACCAATCGTTTATAACAAATCTTTCGTTAATTAAGACTGATGTAAAGGCACGATACTTACTTAGAAGTTCACGAAAGTTTTATTCGAAGAACAGGTACATCTCTTCTTTCTCTCGGTGAATAACCGGCTCTAACTGATACGCTGTTTTGATATGCTGTTTAGTCAAAACCGCTTCTCTATTCCCACTGGCCAACACTCTTGCCCGATTCAGTAAAACAATATGATCAGCAAATTTTGCTGCCAGATTCAAATCGTGAACTACTCCCACTACAGCTAAATCTCTGTTTTGCAAAAGCTCCATAATCTTATGCATAAATTGAAACTGATAATGCACATCTAAAAATGTCAAAGGCTCATCGAGCATTAAATAACGGCAATTATCCTTTACAGGGTACCAGATTTGTGCGGTCACTCTTGCAAAATGCACCCGTTGTTTTTCACCCCCGCTTAAAGTCAAGTAATTTCTATCTGCCATATCCGAAACATCAAAAAAATTCATGGCTTCATCGCAAGCAACGTGGTCTGCTTTTGTCGGCTTTCCGGTAAAGTGCGGATACCTGCCCATCATTACTATTTCCCTTACCGAAAGTGGAAATGCCAATTCAATATTTTGTGAAAGTACGGAGCGTATTTGAGCTAACTGTGTGACAGAATATTGATTCACATTTGTTGTTCCATAAAAAACATGCCCTTGTTGCGGTCGAAGTTGTTGGCAAAGTATTTTTATCAGCGTTGACTTTCCTGCACCGTTCGGCCCGATGATGAGATTTAATTTTCCTGCTTCAAATTCTACTGAAACATCATCCAACAATTTCTTGTTGCCAATTTGATAGGTAATGTTTTCTGCCTTCAGCATATCAGAAGAAATAATTTTTTCTGCGCAGTAGAATAATGAATACCGGCACGCCAATCACTGAAGTAACAATACCAATCGGCAATTCAGCCGGGCGCAATATCATTCGCGCAGTAAGGTCTGAAAGACTGAGTATAATCTCTCCGAGCAACACACTGTTGCGAATTAAATAGCGATTATCGGAGCCGTTCATAATGCGTAACAAATGCGGCACAATCAATCCTACAAAACTAATCACCCCTACAAAGGCAGTTGCTACTGCCACCATAATTACATTTATTAAGACTACGATTACTTTCAAGCGATTCACATTTACTCCCAGAAAGAGAGCTTCCTCTTCCCCCAACATTAAAGCATTCAAATGCTTTGAATAACGCAATCCGGCTAATACACAAATTGTCGTAGTAATGCCGGTCACAGTGACGGAATGCCAGTTAGCTCCGGAGAGGGAACCAAGCCCCCAAAACGTGATAGAACGCGCTTGCGGATCGCGGGCTACGTAAGAGAGAAAACCCACTCCGCTCATAAACAAAGCATTCACTGCAATACCGGTCAGCAGCAAAGCCACTATCGAACTTTTACCGGTTTGCTTTGATTGCGAAAGCAGAAAAACCAAAGCCGTAGAAAACAATCCTCCTATACAAGCGGCTATAGGCAAAGTCCATTCGCTATCCCCTAATTTTAAAATAACGCCCAACACAAAATATAAGGCAGCCCCAAATGCTGCGCCACTGCTGGTTCCTATTAATCCCGGCTCTACAATCGGGTTGCGAAAAAGTGCTTGCATCATGGCACCACCCACTGCTAAACTTGCTCCGACTATTAAGCACAAGAGTGCACGGGGCAATCGAATATTCATAAATATTCTTTCGTTCAGTGTCATGCTTTCCGGATGCGTAAAGCATTTTGAAAGGGATGAAAATATTTCAGGGAGGCCGATACTCACTGCACCGAGGCAAATGGATAACAGCAGACTGAAAACAAGGAGCACTATCAGTATTCCCTCTGATTTTATATAGCGATTACTGAACAGAGGCATTGCCGTGAAGCAGTTTTTGATAATTCAAAATAATTTGACCGGTACGCGGACCTAAATAAACCAAATCTTGTTCCCACACTTTGTAGATGCGGTGATTCTTTGCGGCATTTGTTTCGGCTACTCCCGGAAGTTCCATTATTTTTTGTTCTCCACCCAGTTTGTCAAAACCGAAATCAGTTACCAAAATAATATCCGGATTGCTTTGCGAAAACACTTCTGCTGAAAGCGGCATCATTCCTTTTTCGCTGGTCAAGGCTATTTTGCCTCCTGCCCAATTCACAATTTTAGCTGCCGTGCTGCGAGAGGTCATCAGAAGAAATTTTCCGGCTCCTATTCTTCCATAGTGAATGATGGCTACTTTGGGAGTATCGGTATATAGCTTTGCATTTGCTAAAGCAGTTTTCATTTGGCTGTCTAATACTTTACAAAGCGAATCTGCTTCTTGTTCTTTTTGAAAGTAAGCGCCCATTTCACGAATAAGTGCTTCGGTTCCTTCAATGGTGTTGTTACTGTCTTTTGAAAAAGATTTGATGGGGATTTTTAATTCACTGATTTGCCGCATCACACTTTCCGGACCAACATTGTTATCGTGTATGATTAAATCGGGCTTTAAGGAGAGTATTCCTTCTACACTCAGGTCGCGGTGATAACCCACATTAGGTAATTTTTGTACCGCGGGTGGATATATACTGGATAAGTCAACGCCTACTATATTTTGTTCGGCTCCCAACTCCCATATTATTTCATTGTATTGTTTCGAGATGCACACAATGCGATGGCTCAGATTGCTTTTCTCGTCCTTTTTATCAAAGCGACCGCAACTGCCAAACAAAGCTGCGACAATCGCCATAATCATTATTCTTTTCATAAGGGTAGATTTTAAAAAACAGGGCTGCATTAAATGGCAGCCCTGTTTTGCTGAAATGGTTTAGAAAATCCCGGTCAAACTTAAACCTCCGTAAAAATTAGCTTTTCGCGGAGCCGGTAAATAAGCATCCGGCATTTGATTGACGAACACCATATAGTAGTATTGGCTGCCGGTAATATTGTTTACTCCAAAATAGGCATTCACATTCAGGTGCTTAAAGAAAGTGCGCTGATAACCAATTTTCATATTCAAAAGATGGAACGCTTTGGTGTTATAGATTCCATCAGAAGTAATAGGCATAGCGTCCCGATAAGAATAGGTAACATTCAAATACGGCCCAAATTTCGGACTGGTTACATCTATTCCCACATTGGCGGTGATAGGAGATACTCCGGCTACCGCTTTGCCGCTGTAATCAGTAATCACTACATCCGTCTTTGAAGAATTCAGTGATTCCCAATGGAAATCTTTATAGCGGAAATAGGAGTAAGAGAAATTAGCAAAGGGGCTAACTGTAACGTAACCTTTCGGTGATTCATAAGCCACTGCCTTAATGGATGCTTCTACTCCGATATCTGTTTGTCCACCGCCATTAGCCGTATAAGTGTAAGCAGTAGTAGTGCTATCTAAGGGAACTGCCACCGTAGTCATTTTATTTTTAAACATGGCATCGTAAACGGCTACACTGTAAAATATTCTATTGTTCAGTACCGAGGCTTTTGTTCCCAACTCTACCTGATCCGCCATTTCAGCTTTTAAGCCGGTATTAATATCGCCCGTGGCAGCAATAAATATGTTGGAGCTAACGGGGGCTTTGTATCCTCTCGTATAGGCGAAGTAAACGGAGTATTGTTTATTAAACACCTTGTTCAATGTTACTTTGGGAGAAAATAAATTCTTGTATTTAGCCCCATACGAAGTTGGGTTAGTGCTGGTAGAAGAATAGAAGCGATCGTCAATGTGAATATTCATCGAACTCACGCCAGCGCCAAAAGTTAAAGCAAAATCATAGGGCATACGAAGAGTGAACTCTGAGATGAAAGACCAAGTGCCTTCTTTTGCAGCGGCATTGCTTTTCATCGCTCCTATTTTGTTGTAGCCCTCTTTGCTGGTACTGTCGGGCACCATGTTGTAGCCCATAGTTTGCGCCAACTGTTGTTGCAGTTCGGTTCCTACAATGGTACTTAATCCAAATCCTCCTTTGAAATCATAGTCCATGTCAATAGTAGAGCGCAAACCGAAATTCACAGAGTTTTTATCGGTCCAACCCGCAGCAGAACTGGAATTATTAAACACCCCGGTACCAAATACGGTAGTGGTATGAGAGAAATGTTTATCGAAGGCGTATTTATAATTCACCCCGCCTCTAAAGCTCGTAATAGCCGAGTGCGCATCATTTTTGATGTATCGGGGATTGCCGGAGTAATCTAAAGTATCGTATTGGCCAATGGTTAATTCGCCCGCGCGTTGGTCGTAGCTGTTACTGTATCCAAAATATCCGCCAACCGTTTGTTTGTCATCGGGTCTGAATTCGCCAATCACGTTTACAAAATCTTTATGCGATGCGGTGTGAGAATCCATGTACCCATCTGATTTCTGGTGCCCGTAGGTAGCTAATACCGACCCCTTTTGGGTGCCCACTGCAAAACGGGTGGTATAACTCTGCAAGCCGTAGCTCCCAAACATTACCTCCTGCCCTAAAGACATTTCTCCGGGTTTAGGCTTCACTGTTTCAAGGTTTACCACACCGGCTATTGCCAGTCCGTAGAGCGAGCCGGCAGGTCCTTTGGTTATTTCAACATTCCCAATGGTTGAAAAATCTATGTCATCTAAAGTAGTAACGCCTTCTGCATCGGTTACAGGAATACCATTGAGATATACCTTTGACCCCTGCCCATCAAAATTGTTGTTGGCGCCTTTGAAGCCGGTGCCGTTGCCGTAGCCTCTGATGTTGAATTGCTGACCGGAAGAGACAGCTCTCTTTTCCATAAACACTCCCGGCACATTGGTATTGATAGCATCATCTAAGTATAAACCCCAACTGCGCTTTAATTCAGTGGCTCCCATTTTAGTAATGGAAGAAGGTTGATAAATCAATGCCTTGTTAGAGCTGGAAGTAGCGGTGATTTCAACAGAGTTCAAATCTTTTGTGCTCGAGTTTAGTGAAACACTTACTTCTTCATCACAGTTCTTAATGTCGCGGGTAAATGTTTCATAACCAACATAACTGATAGAAAGCTTTACCGCTCCCTCACAGGGAACTGAAAACGTGCCGTCTTTTTCAGTAGTGGTCACTACCTTTCGCGAAACCATCACAGAGGCTCCGGCTAAAGGTTTTTTGCCGTCAGTATCCATTACTTTTCCCTTCAGAGTATTGTTTTGAGAAAAAACATTTAGCAAGCTGAAAATTGAAAGTAGTAGGAGATATATTTTTTTCATTTTTTTCGGTTTTACATGATTAAATGGGAGAAAACCTTCACGCTCATTACTTAGCGTAAATCGGAAG
>CAZQYO010000003.1:20518-38752 GCA_964597415.1 uncultured Chitinophaga sp. | reverse complement strand
ATGTTTTACTGTTTTAGGTTCACTTTTTGTGTAAACCTATTTTAGGACAAGACAAGGCAAAGAAATAGCACTAAATGGGTGGCTGGTTGTACCGTCAATCATCAGTTTTAGGTACATGGAATACTTTGGCAGGTTGATGAGGTCTTCCGGGCCAAATATAGGCGCGAACTCTTGTTTAAGGTATTCAGCATCCCGCGCACCAACCCGGAAGGCAATTAAGGTGCCTATATTGCCAAAAATGGCGGCTCTGATGCGCTCGTCAAGCTGTTCAATATATTGGTTGGCTAAAAATAGTGATAGACCGTATTTACGAGCCTCGGATAAGATGTTAATGAACGACAAGGTAACGAAGGATTGCATTTCATCTATATACGTGTAGAACGGTGTTCTTTGGTCAGGAGCAAGGCGGGCCCGGTAAAGGGCGGCATGTTGGATTGTTGTTAGGATAATTGAACCGAGAAGGGCACTAGCATCTTCGCCAAGTTCACCCTTTGACAGGTTACAAATCAAGATTTTCTTTTTGTCCAGGACCTCTTGGATTCTTATACCCCTCGTTTTCTGGCCAATCGTTGCTCGTAGTGGGGCGCTTGCATGGAATAAGCCGATCTTATTCAAAATAGGACTAATAGCCTCCGCTTTGAGGGCTTTAGGCATTTTGTCAAATTCGCTGTTCCAATATGTGTGTAGATGCTCTTCCGGAACGTACAAGAGGATACGGCTTCTGAAATCCGCGTTTGTTAAAAGCGGTTGGATATCAAGTAGGGTTGCGTCCGGAACATGAAGCAAGGTCAAAAGAGCGTATCTCAAAATATACTCCATGCGAGGCCCCCAACTTTCCGACCATATTTTTTTGAAGGTTGAAATCAAACTGGATGCTACAAGATGATGATACTTTGGATGTACGCCTTTTAACGGATTGAATGGAATCGGATGATCTGTATCTTTTGGGTTGAAATAGATTAGGTCAGCTTTTCTCCATTCCGGTATTGTTTTGAGAATGTCGGTAGCCAAATCTCCGTGTGGGTCGATAATACAAATGCCATTGCCGTTTTCAATATCGGCTCGGGCCATATTCTTAATTAAGGTACTCTTACCAACGCCAGTTTTACCGATGCAATAGATATGACCAAGCCGGTCATTGTCTTTAATACCGAATACTTGATTTGTCTGCCTATAATTTGTAATGCCAATTGGTGTGATTCCATTTCTCATACTGTTATCCTATGGAAATTACATGCAGGCTGTAATCAGAAAAAATAACTGATCTGGCAAAATATTCTGTTTTGTTTCCTGGGCGAGAGCGTGGAATAGTATTCGAGTGAATAAAATTGCTGATTTAACAACATTGTTTAAAGAGTTTATTGACGAATGTTCCTTTACACGTCATCTAAGCCCCAAGACCGTACAAGGCTACATATCAACATTCAGAAGGTTTAAAGACCTAATGCCGGAGATACAAGCTCCGAATTTTCTTACTCCTGCAATGATGACTGAATTCTTTAAGCGGCTGCAGATTAAGAACCCGGAAATCAAAGCGTCTACGACGAGAAGTTACTGGAATAAGTTAACTCCTTTCTTTGATTGGCTGGTAATCCAAAGGGTCTTGCTTTCTAACCCCCTCAAATCACTCGTACCCCCAGTAGTCCGCTATGAAGATGTAAAATCAATGGATAGCTCGGATATCAAAAAACTATACGCCGCAATAGTCCTCAATAATACCAGTGAGTTATTGCATAGGCGTGATACGGCTATGTTGAGCACCTTGGTTTTCTGTGGAGTAAGACTAAATGAGTTTGTTTCTTTAGAAGTTGGAGACTTAGATTTGTTCAAGAAGGTGATTGTCATCCGTGGCAAAACTTCTAAATCCCGCAAGACAAGAACCATCCCACTACATCCAACTCTATATTTTCATCTGCAGGAATACCTTGCAGCCAGGAAAAGGAATAAATACTCCACTGAAATGCTTTTCGTTTCAAAAAGCCGGGACGCAGGAATAACGAAGGATGGCCTGAAGCACTGGATAAATCGGTTAAAACGGTTAACAGGGGTCAATTGCTATGTTCACCGCTTTCGCCATACGTTTGCGTGTAATCTCGCTATGAACAACGTAAACGCTGTGAAAATTCAAAAGCTACTTGGTCATAGTAGTTTGGAAATGACGTTGACGTATTTAAGATCAATTCACACAGATGAGTTAGATGCTGACATTGAAAAACTCTCATTTTATTAAGTTGGATTATCCACAATTGCATGGCATACTTAGGTGTCGGTTCACTTATTATTTAATTAGCGATAGCTAGTTAAGCTTGCCGAAAACTGTTAGGGGGTGGGTCATGGATAATGCAGCTCTTTTTCAAGTGAAAACACAAAAATATCTTTATATACCAAGGTAAAAGTGCGCGATAGAGGATTCGAACCTCTGACCCTCCCCACGTCAAAATACCGGTAGTGATTTAGGGAGTAATTGTGATGATAATAGCCACGGCTATAAGGATATTTTAAAGAACATGCATCATTTCACGGCCACCCCTCCAAGGGAGTAGGTCAAGCAAGACTACTATTGCCACAGTCCTATGAACATTAAGGACGCGGCTCAGGAGTTTTATCAGTATTCACAATATATCAGGGGCTACTCAAAAGCGACTATTAAGAGATACAAATATGCTATTGAATATTATGCAAGATTTGCCAATATCAACACTCTAGAGGAAGTAACTGAGGAAAATGTTAGACAGTTATTCTATTTCGGGAGAGTTAATAGAAATTGGAATGCAGGTACTTTCATTTCCTATCATAAATCCCTAGTTGTATTCTTTAGATGGTGTCGGCAGCAAAGATATTTGACGCATGACCCCATATCCAATTTGGAAGTGCCGAAGCAACCTAAATCGCTTCGTCCTAAACTGAATAAACAAAATGCGTTGAGGTTATTAGAAGTAACATATAATTACCCGTATCATCATAGATTTTTGCGGTATAGAAATCACGCAATTTTTTCTGTCTTTCTATTTGCCGGACTACGAAAACAAGAACTTCTTAACCTAAAGCTTTCTGACATTGATCTTGAAAATCGCACTCTATTCGTGAAAAACGGGAAAGGGGGGAAAGACAGGTTGATTCCCATCACGCCGAAATTAGAGCAAACCCTTCGACAGTACTTAGTTGAACGTTCTAAATTGAACAAAACCAACCCTGAGTTTTTCTCGTCTCTATACAAGAATATAGGCTATTGCGACACTGGACTGAAACGACTTGTTCGCCAAATTAAAGAAGCATCAGGTGTGGAATTCACGCTACATAAGTTGCGACATACCTTTGCTACATTGATGTTAGAAGGTGGTTGTGATATCTATAGCCTCTCCAAAATGATGGGGCATAGTGATATTAATACTACGACAATTTACCTTGCGGCTAGCGCTGAACATTTAAGGAGTCAGATAGGGAAGCATCCATTAAATTACATTTAGATATTTTTATCGGTGTTTCAAAAAACGATTAGATAAATTTAGAATTTACTTACAGTTGTAATTGTAAAATTGTTTTTATGCAGCTCATCAGTCGGATGGGCTGTTTTTCGGTAAGCTGAAACGTCAAATTTTTCTGACCATCGGTTTTTTAATTACCTGGTAGGTTCAACACATGGTTGATGTGTCGAGGAAAATAGGCAGAAGATTACGTCGTCAACGAAGGTTGATGAGATACAAGCAAATGACAGTTGCCAAGAGACTTGGTTATTCTTGTTGCACTCAAATTTCGAGATGGGAGCAGGGAAAAGCATTACCGAGCCTGGAAAATGCAATCAAATTATCACGTCTGTATGGCACAACTGTAAACCAGCTCTTCTACGAATTGCATACGAGCCATGACGCTTTATTATTTCCCAATTCAGACAATGGCCCCTGACTTTTCCACATCTTATTAAGTAGCGTACGTCAACGTTTATATATATAGCGTTAAACGTACGTATCATTTATCCACTTTTTCAACATTTTCTATGAACCTAACATCAAAACAAGAACAACTTGCCTTAGAAATAGCTCACGCGTTAGATGATATGGATAGCCTAGCTTCCCATCGCGCAATGGTTGCAACATATTCAGAAGAACACCTTAGGCGAAAATTACAAAAGACTTTGCTTGTGCCTAAGGAGCAAATTCGCGTATCCAGAGGCGCGTTATACACATCACTTGTAAAAGGCTATGGTGGTCGTCGGAATTAGCTTTAGTTCCCGCAGTGTCGGTTTTGCAATAGTAGAGAATGAAAAGCTTGAGGACTGGTATTTACAATGCTTCTTTGAGCGATGGTCGCAAAAGAAACTGAAGCGCATGCTATTTGCCGTTGAACGGGCAATAACTCAAAACAGAGCGGATGTTGTCGCAATAAAAATCCCAGATGTATTGCCCATCTCGAAGGGCTTTATGCAGATTGTTGGAGGAATGAATTCCCTAATTGAGCAGCTAAAAATACCTGTCTCATACTTCACGACGGCTGAACTTAAGGAATTTTTAGGCTTGGATTCACGTACTACCAAACCTGAAATGATTGCTAGAATCCTCGACAGGAATCCAAATTTGTCATTGGAGTTCAACCGAGAAACCAAATATACAGCTCCGCATTACGATAAGATATTTGAAGCATATGTTGCTGCGATGAAGCGAATCCACTAGTTGTTGTCGTTTTAGGCAAATAATTCTGATCCAATATTCCAGTTCATATTGTTAAGCTAGAACCGACATATAATTTCCTTAACAATTAAATTGTACAAAAAAATGGAGACAGAAACTCCTTCCAACACACGCATTGACGTGTATGCGCTTGTTACCGAGCGAATCATTGAGCAACTGGAAAAGGGCACCATACCTTGGCGCAAGCCCTGGAGCGATGGCGGCCTGCCCCGCAACCTCTTTTCCAAACAGTATTACCGGGGTATCAACCTCCTGCTCCTGGCCTCCCTCGGTTATGAGCAGAACCTGTTCATTACCTTCAAGCAATTGAAAGAGATCGGCGGCAAAGTTAAGCAGGGCGAAAAAGGCTGCCCCGTCGTGTACTGGAATGTAAAGGATAAGGCCAAAGGCGAGGCAGCTGAGGATAAAGGCGAAGCCAAAGACAAGAAAACTGCTATCCTCCGTTATTACACAGTCTTTAACGTCGCCCAATGTGAGAATATCCCCGAAGGGTATATCCCAGCCATTACGAAGGTTATTGGCTCAATTCAATCCTGCGAGGATATTGTAGCCGGTATGCCCCAGTGTCCGCCAATCCGACACAAGGAACAACAGGCATATTACAACCCTTTGCAGGACTTCATTAACATGCCCAAAAAGAACACCTTTGGCACGGCAGAAGGTTATTATTGTACGCTCTTCCATGAATTGGTCCACAGCACGGGGCATAGAAGCCGACTGAATCGTAGAGACCTCATCGAAATGTCTGAATTTGGCTCGGAACCATATTCCCATGAGGAACTGGTGGCAGAGATCGGGGCCTGTTATCTCCAATCCCATGCTGGTGTAGCGAGCGAGTTTGAGCAGAGTACCGGATATATCGCGGGCTGGCTCACAAAGCTGAAGAACGATAAACGTTTTGTGTACACTGCTGCAACACAGGCTCAAGCAGCCTCAGACTTTATTCTCAATGTAAAACCTGAAATTGTAGCGGAACAAAAAGAAGAAGAGCACCTTGTCTAAACGTCTAACATAAACCCAAGCCCTTGCATTTTCATGCGAGGGCTTTCTATTTTATTGAATACTTGTTTATTGGTCTGCATTTTCTTTTGCTTCTTTCTCTTTGTTGCTCCCGACAAAGAAAAGAAGTCAGCGCAAAAAGGGAGCATTGCTCCCCCCGTAACTGTATTTCATTCATGTTGCTAGAATGGTAGGTCGTCCTTCGTTCCTGTCGCAACCGACTCTATTTCCAATGTAGGCCCCTTTTTATGTTGCGCTACTACCCTAATAGCGTTCACATGAAAGGTTAAGTTCGCATGGAACTCTCCATCCATTCCTTTGTAAGCGTTAAGTCCAATTCTGCCAAAGAGGGAGACAATGCTTCCTTTCTTGACCCGTTCTGCAGCCTTTGGGTTTATCCAATAGCTGCAATTAATATAGGTGGTTTCCTCCTTCTTCTCTCCGTTCTTAGTTTTGTAGTAGTCATTGATTGCGATGGAGAAGGCTACAACTTGCCGTCCATCTTTTAAATTCCGTACTTCTGCATCTCTGGTTACTCTGCCGATGATTTCCATGTCTGTCTGTTTAAAACGTGAATGAATCTGATTACTGAATGAATAGGCTGAACTGGCTGCATACAGTCTGCTTGACTGGCTTGTGATGGTTCAGTTTTTGCACGAGGTATGACACCGTTATGTCCTCGTTTGCCACAATTGCCCACGCCTGGGAGAGTGCCTTTGAGCGTGTGTTGCGCTTTCTTTTCTGAATTGCCCAGCTTATGGTCATTAAGCGGGATAGTTTCTCGATACGTGTTGCCATGCTTGTAGATTTAGTTGTTTACAAAAAGCCATTTCGGCTAAAAAGCCTTATTGCCCTGTGGTAAGCCCCAAAATGCATAGGCAGAAAGACACGCAAGGTTATATGAGAGAAAATACGACCTCAATAGATCGCAGGCAGTAGTTGTTAGAGTGTGGAGATTTTCGAACTATATACCCCGGCAAGCGGCGTGATAACAAAGTGCAGACCTTTCGTGGCGTAATGTCTATGCAGACCTTTGCTGTGGCACATGGAAATAATATGCAGAAAACAGTATATGGAAAATATTAATTGAACTCGTCGACTGAACGTACTCTTAGTTGTCCCATACTTGGTATGGGAAATAATGGGTGGGAATGGTATTACCTTCTGCTCTTATCGTGGTAATTAGTCATTTCTAAAACGCAAAATTAACAGCCAGTAGCGTATTTAGTTTTACGTGTCTCTTAAATGCTTGTGTACAAAAAATAATTAGTTTGGTCTGCTCGTCCATGCCTTTTAGAATAGTATTACCTTGACTATCTAAAAGGCGTTCTTTGTCCGCATTTAGAACGGGGCCATTATTTTCTTGGCCGAAAGTTTGATTGTTTTGCATATCACATTGTTTTTATTGTAAACGATTTGTTTTTGGGATTGATACATATGTGGGCGTTTTTGTGAGGATAACTAAGTTAAGACAATATCTTTTATCTACAAAAAATATTATACCTGATAACAAAACACAAAAAGGACTGGTAAAAACCAGTCCACAAAACATCTAATTGTGATATGCAAAACCCAATTGATGAACTTTGATCTCATCATATAGCATGGCATCTTGCTGTCAATGCAGCCACTTCCAATGCAAAAATGAATATTGCTACACTTCCGTGATTAACTTTTCTGTTTAGGTAAAAGAGCCTTCAGCCACAAAGCCGATAATGACTGCAAATGTTGCGGGCATTATAGAAGCGCGAGCCGTCCTGCGAGGACGACTGAGGTGCTGGCTTGGAAGCCTGCTAAGGCAAAAAGACAGCGACTGCTTGCAGCGAGGGTTTGGCGGGTGTTTTTGGAGGTAAGCATGTGCCTGGGCAAAAACCATGACAAACACGAAGCCGAAGGAGTAGCGCAGGCGAGCACAAACGAGAAAGCCGATGGACTTTCGGGAGGTTGGAGCGAAGCAGTGAAGAATTGAACGAATACGCGAACAACGTTCTGAAAGAACACAATAGGCTTTCATGAAACCGTCGTAGTGAGTTGCACCAAACATGCCAAGCTTTGCACCCGCAGGAGAAAATTCCCTTGCGGGGTTTTCTCTGAAGGGCATGCGGCCTTTGTCCTATCATTTGAAAGACAAAGAATGGAAAGGACAAGGACTGCATGGCTTGGAGAGTTTGATGCCGAACAAGCCGGTTGAATTCCGATTTACCAAGCTGGCTGTAGAACGGAGTGGAACAGGCATCATATATTAGTGCATTAGCAAACCATTAAGCTACTTAGATATTGCATATATATTTATTTGAAGCTAAATAGCAAATATTCAGTTATATTTGATGTTGTTGGTATGAAAAAGTCGTTGGCAATATTGATAATGTTTGGCTACATGCTATGTGCAAGTGGCTTATGTGTTTCATTTCATTACTGCGGCGGAAGTTTTAAGTACGTAACTCTTACCCCCGATATAGAAGATAAAGGCTGCTGCGGAACTAAGAAGAAAGATAGGTGCTGTAAAGATAAAACGGTGAAATTCAGTCAGGATGACCACCATAAGACCATATCGAAACTTTCGACTGTTCCTCCTGATTTTAGTAAAGCATTAATCCACACTTCAACGTATTCCATTAACAGTAACCGTTGCAAGTATCTTGCCGTTACTGATTTTCATTTACGGCCTCCTCCATTACTATCTGGGGGGCCACCATTATACATCCTTCATTCAGTTTTCAGAATTTGATTTTTAATGCCTTGGCCTAACAGCTAGGGCTATTGACGTTTTATGTTCATGGACATTTTATGTCCTATTCATTTAATTAATCAATTTCTAAAAAATGAGAAAAATAACTACAATTCTGGCATTGATGTTAGTTGCGACTATTTCCAATGCGCAAACAATGGCTACTGATTTTACTGCAACAGACTGCAAGGGAAACAGCCATAACTTATTTACTGAACTCTATGCTGAGAAGGTGATTGCCTTGGTGTGGGTTATGCCCTGCAGTATGTGCATAGGTGGCGGCGATGCAGCGTTTAGTGCGGTTCAAAGTTTTGCTACATCTAACCCTGGTAAAGTTTTATATTATTTAATTGATGACGCTGGTAATACGAGTTGTTCTGCACTAGCAGCATGGGCGACTACAAATGGTATTGATACGAGCAAAATAGTGATTTTTGATAATGCAGGGAGTGTTATTAATGAAAGCAATTATGGCGGTTCCGGCATGCCACATATTGTAGTGGTAGGGCCAGATCATAAAATTTACTTCAATGAGAAAAATGGGACTGGTACGGGCGTACAAGCTGCGATACAAACTGCAATTAATCCAACGAATGTAAGTGAAGTGGTTAATCAAACTTCGTTTTCAACCTCACCAAACCCGGTTTCTGAAAAACTATCACTAAGCCATTCAAAGGCTATCCTGCATATTTCAGTTTCGTCTTTAACAGGTCAAATTGTAAAGGAAGAGAATTTTACAGAAGCAAAAATGAATCCATCGGTTAACTTATCTGACCTTGCAAAGGGTATGTATGTTGTAAGGATTACCGATGTAGAGGGTAAAAACGGCATGCAGGAAATTATTAAAAACTAAACATGAAAAAAATATTTGTTTCAACGGCGCTTATTTTGATTGCGGGGCTTGGCAAGGCACAAACTACTGCTACGGACTTCACTGCGATAGACTGTTTGGGTGGTAGCCATAATTTGTTTACTGAATTAAACAATGGCAAAGTTATGGTGCTCGTTTGGGTAATGCCATGTTCGGGTTGCGTAAATGGCGCAAAGGCGGCAGATAGTGCCAGGCAAAGTTTGGCGGCATCTATACCAGCAGGTGTGTTCTTATATCTTATTTGCTCCGGCCCGCCAAACGATTGCACAACACTTCAAAGTTGGTCTTCTGCAAATCATTTGGGGCACCCAACCTTGTTTGGCAACACCAATCATGAGATAGATGAAAACAACTATGGTGGCTTTGGTATGCCACATATTGTAGTTGTAGGGCCAGACCATGCTATTTATTTTAATCAGAAAGATAGTACAGGGGCCGGGGTATATGATGCTGTGCAAAATGCGATAAACGTAGCAACAAACGTAAAGAGTATTTCAAATAGCCTTGGCTTTACCGTTTCGCCAAATCCCGGTTCAAACGCACTTTCTATTCAGTACACTAAATTGATAAAGAGTGTTACCATCTCATCTTTAAACGGAGCGGTAGTTAATGATGCGGTATTTAGTACTGGGATCTTGAACCCAAGGATCACCATATCCGGGATGGTAAGCGGAATATATCTAGTAAAAGTAGTTGACGAGGACGGGAACACTGGCATTCAAAAATTTATAAAAAACTAATAAAATGAAAAAAGTACTCACTGTATTGACGTTGCTTTTGGCAGCACACATATCTCAGGCGCAGACAACTGGCATGGATTTCAACCGCATGGACTGTAACGGAACGAACCGCCATCTTTTTGCTGATCTTGATTCAGGAAAAGTGGTTATCCTCGAGTTTTTCATGGGGCCTAATTGTAATTCCTGCATGGTTGCTGCTTCGGAAATCGAAGGAATGAAAACACAGCTTCTTGCCGCACATCCGGGCAAGGTTATGACCTATGCGATGGGGTATCAAAACAGCTATAGCTGTGCGACCATTACTAATTGGGTAACAAGCCAGAGCTTAACAGCTATACCTATGGATTCAGCCGCTACACAGGTTGCATATTACGGTGGCTTCTCGATGCCAACAATTGTAGTGCTGGCAGGTACAAATCACAATATCATTTACACGGCTAACCCTAATAACGGAGGATATACACCGGGAGATACATCTACTATGTCAACGAACATAAAAAACTTCTTTAATCCTACCGGGGTTCAAAATGTTGGGAGTTCAGTTAGCGCGGTGAATGTGTATCCAAATCCTGCAAAAGACGTTGTCAGCCTAAGTTTGAATGTAACAGAGCAAACAGATTTGACTGTTCAATTAGTATGCCTTTCAGGGCAAGTGATCTCAAATATTGTAAACGAGAAGGTAAAAACCGGAGTTTTTAATACAACTTTTAGCACAGCAAATATAGCTTCAGGTATCTACATGATTCGCATTGTGGCAAATGGAAATACTACTTTTGAGAAATTAAATATTGTTAAGTAATATGAGCGGTGGGCTTCATAGATTGATAGTATCGGTAGCAGTATTAATTACTGCTGCTGGTACTTCTTTTGCCCAAGTGAACTTCGTTAATACCCCGCAGGATACTATTGTAGACAACATCCCACTAGAAAGTGCAAAAGTCCTTGATTTCAAGCAGCAGGCAGTAACCTTTGATACGTTACACCTTGCATGGCAGCAGGTGTCTCTCAATCAACCTTCCCAATGGGAAACTTTTTTGTGTGATAACGGAACCTGTTATACAAATATGCCATTGTCAGGGTCAATGTACCCGGTGCCACCAGCTGATTATGGCTTATTAAGCTTGCACATAAAACCACGCGCGAACTTTGGTATAGCGATAATACAATATGCAGTTTGGGATTTGAGCAATCCTGCACAAAAGGATACCTTAACCTGGGTCATCACCTCTAATACAACCGGAATAAAGACGCCATCGGAAGATAAACCGCAGGTGTATACAAATCATAAGACATTATTCATAAAGAATCTAAAGCCTGAGAGCAATAGTATCGTTCTATACGATCTGACAGGCAAAAAGGTTTTGCAGCAGGGTGTTTTTGCGGAACAGGAAAAGATCGATCTCAATTCAATAGACGATGGTATCTACATTATTGAAATAATCGGCGGCAAGTTGCGGTGGGCGGAAAAGATTTTTGTGGGCAATTAAATACGTTAACAATGGGCTTTAGCAGAATTTACATCATAGTATTTGTCTTATTGACAGCGTTTGTGGCAAAGGCGCAAAATGCAGTTTTTATTCCTCCAGCATTGAATGGGCCAACATATAACCTTAATGTGCAATCGGGCACTACGGTATTATTCCCAACATACAACACCCCCACGTACGGTGTGAATGGTGTGTGGATGGCCCCAACCCTGATACTCAACCAAGGCGACAGCGTTACCCTTAATGTTACAAATAGCTTGCCTGTTACAACTACTATGCATTGGCACGGGCTGCACGTTCCAGCAAAGTGGGATGGTGGACCACACCAGGTTATTAATCAAGCTGCTACGTGGAGTCCTCGCTTCAAAGTGTTAAATAGCGCAGGCACATACTGGTATCATCCGCATGGGAACATGCAAACCGAGTTGCAGGTATCGAGAGGGATTGCAGGGATGATAATAGTTAAAGACCCCGTAGAGGCTGCGTTAACACTGCCGCGGACTTATGGTGTTGATGACTTTCCTGTTATTGTCCAATCAAAGGCATTCGATGTACTAAGGCAGATTGCGATTGCGTCTGAAGATGATACAACAGTGCTGGTCAACGGAACAATGCAGCCGTATTTGGATGCTCCTGCTCAAGTTGTGCGCTTACGCTTATTGAATGGCTCTGCCATGCGTTCGTTCCTTTTTGGCCTTACAGGGAATATGCCTTTTCATTTAATAGGCACAGATGATGGCCTACTCGATAGTGCCACAACGTTAACCCGCATACGTGTTTCTCCGGGTGAAAGGGTGGAAATACTCGTAAATCTTACGGGCATGCAAAGCCAAACGCTTTATCTAAAGAATTTCGGGTCAGAACTTCCGGACGGAATACATGGCGCTGCAAATGTTGGGATGGGGGCTGCTATCATTCCCGATTACAGCTTGAATCCCCGTAATGGTGCTGACTATGATGTTATGAAAATCAATGTCGTAGCACCGACGGCTACCCCTGTTACAACTATTCCTACTACTCTGGTTCCTCTAACTCCATGGCCCGCGGCGACAGCAAATACAACGCGGTCATTTTATTTTAATCCGGAACAACTTGTTGATTCGGCGCAGCTAACAGAGGGCCCATTCAGAATTAATGGCTATAGCTTCAATATGAATGTTATTCATGACACGACGTATCTGAACCATGTTGAAATATGGAGATTGGTGAATGAAACATTAATTGCACATCCATTTCATGTGCACGATGTGTCATTCTATGTGCTGGATATTAATGGTAACCCACCCCCATTGTCTGAGCGTGGAAAGAAGGACGTGGTACTAGTTATGCCGGGAGATACGGTTAGGTTCATTACAAAGTTTGAAGATTTCACCGATCCTAGTGTCCCGTATATGTATCACTGTCATATGCTCCACCACGAAGATGAAGGTATGATGGGTTCTTTTTTAGTGTTGAATTTCCCTGCGTCAATACCGAACATTATTGGCCCTGATGCCATGCAGGTCGCTCCTAACCCCTTTGCAGGAATATTTACTATTCAATATCCGAATGAAATAAAGAAAGCGACTATTACGTCCATTACTGGCCAGACAATCATGGAAGCAGTATATGAAAACGGCATACTAAACCCCAAAATTGATTTAACTGACATGCCACCTGGACTATATGTGCTTCGAACTATAGATATAGATGGGAATTGCAGTGTTAAGAAAATAATAAAAAACTAAAAACCATAAATAGTATAAATCTTTCCCAAGATCATGTAACAATTCATACGTATTGTTTATTGACCTTTACACCTGCTTAACTGAAAACATGAAACGGTTTGTAGTTTCCATATTAGCGATTCTATACCTGGCAACGGCCAGTGGTGCGACAGTGCATTTGCACTATTGTATGGGAAAGCTGGTGGGAGCTAGTCTAACGCAGCATGAAGACCATAAGTGTGGCCGTTGTGGAATGAAGAAAAAGACCAATAATGGTTGCTGTAAAGATGAGCATAAAATAATCAAAACTGATCAAGAGCATTTGCAAGCTGCTAAGGTCTTGTTTGACCAGTCAAATCAGCTTGTGGCTGAAATGCCAACCGAACATTACTGTTGCAACTCTTATCCTGTAGTAACCACACTGAGCGTTGCACGTATTTATTCGCCACCTCTCTTATGGCGGGATTGTCCTATTTATCTCAAGGTTTGTAATATCCGTATTTGATATCTCTTTATTAGGCAATAATGAATGGTACTACTGTATAAATAGTAGGTCATTTAGTTATTGCCATTCTTTTTTCAAACAATTTCAAATCGTCATTTTTTTAAATTAATATTTATATGAAAAGCTTCAAAATAATAGCTTTGTTTATGTGCCTATTTACAACTGTAGCAGTAAACGCACAAACGATAAAAGAAACAATAAAAGTATCCGGTAACTGTGGTACGTGTGAAAAACACATTGAAAATGCGGCTAAAGCCGCTGGTGCTGACAAGGCAAAATGGAATAAAGACACCAAGGTGCTAACCGTAAGCTATGACAGTAAGAAAACCTCAAATGATGCTATTCAAAAGAAAATAGCGGCAGTTGGGTACGATACTGAAAAGTACCCAGGCGATGACAAGGCATACAATAATCTTGATGAGTGTTGCCAATACGACAGGAAAAGTAAAAAATAGTTTTAATCTTAAATACGGAATAGATGAAAAGGATAATTTTTGTGGCGTTTTTGCTTGTAACATCGTTTGTACAACTAGGTTTTGCCCAAGATAGTGTGGACCAAAAACAGTTGGCTAAACTATTTACTTCATATTTAGGAATAAAAGATGCGCTGGTGGCCAGTAATACAAAAGCTGCTGCTGATAACGCTGAAGAATTTGTAAAAACAATCAATGGTATTGACTATAAGGTCATATCTGAAAATAACGTTAAGATTTTATTGAAAGATGCAACGCATATCTCCGAGGCGAAGGATGTCAACAAACAACGGGATTTTTTCGCTAACCTATCAATAAATGTAGGTGCGTTGGCAAAGTCAGTAAAACTTAGCCCTCAGCCTGTGTATCAAATGTACTGTCCTATGAAAAAGACATATTGGCTAAGCGATGAGAAGGCTGTTAAAAATCCCTACTATGGAAGCAGTATGCTTACATGTGGGAAGGTTGTAGAGACAATTAACTAAGCAGGCAAATTTATAGGATGAAAAGAATAGTTCTGATACTGATTCAAATTGGGTGTTTTGCAATAGCGATGGCGCAACATGAGCAACATGTTACGCCGTCGCAGCAAAATAATAAACTAGCTACAAAAGTGATTTATACCTGTGTTATGCATCCTGAGGTACAGATGGCAAAGCCCGGTAAATGCCCTAAGTGTGGTATGGAACTTGTGAAGAAGACAATTAAGGTACGCCAACCCCCGAAGCATACAGTTATTGACGCGAAAGGAAGTGATAGGAAAGAAGTGGATGATGATGGGATGAGCGGAATGCAAATGCCTGGTAATAATAAAGATACCGCTGCCAGCAATGAGGCCCATTACCTTTTTGAAAAAATAGACACGCGCCCTGGCAAAGTTGTACGTTATGATTTATATGTAACCGATACAATAGTCCATTTTACAGGTAAGCCCAGGCATGCTTACGCTATCAATGGTTCTATTCCCGGCCCTACATTGACCTTCACTGAGGGTGATACTGCTGCAATATACCTACACAACATGCTTCCACGCAAGTCTACCTCCTTACATTGGCATGGTGTGATCTTGCCAAACAGGTTTGACGGAGTGCCATACCTTACCACGGCCAGAATAGAGCCAGGCGAAACTCACCTTTATAAATTCCCAGTGGTACAGACAGGTACATACTGGTATCATTCGCACAGTGGGCTTCAGGAACAGCAAGGAATGTATGGAGCCCTTGTATTCCATAAAAGAGTGGGCACGCAAGTCAACAACGAACTCCACAAAGCAGCCCATAAAGAATACACGCTTGTATTAAGCGAATGGTCCGATGAACGGCCTGGACAGATTCAGAGACGTTTGCGCACAGGTAATGATTGGTACGCTATAAAGAAGGGAAGCACGCAAAGCTATTCGGAAGCTATCAAGGAAGGAGCTTTTAAGACGAAAGTTGTCAATGAATGGAAGCGCATGAAAGCTATGGATGTTAGCGATGTGTTTTACAACAGGTTCTTAACTAACGGGAAGCCTGAAAATGCGGCCTACCAGTTTAAAGCGGGTGATACGGTAAAACTTAGAGTTGTAAATGGAGGGGCATCGAGTTATTTCTGGCTAGGTTATGCAGGAGGAAAGATTACGGTAGTAAGTACGGATGGTAATGAGGTTGATCCCGTTGAAGTAGATAGGCTTATAATCGCTCCGGCTGAAACCTATGATTTATTGGTAACTATTCCGCAGGATATGAGCTACGAATTTAGAGCTACACCCGAAGACCGTACCAGCTATACGTCTTTATGGCTTGGTAGCGGTATGAAAATGCCAGCCCCTACATTGCCCCGGTTAAAATACTTTGCCGGTATGCAGATGATGAATGGCATGATGAAGACCAATGGCAATATGAATGACATGGGTATGCAAATGCATGACCAGGTGATGGATATGAATACGGTGATGTACCCTGAGATCACTGGAACTGCAACAGATGGCAATTCAAAGAAGGAAAATGAAATGGCTGGCATGGATATGGCTGGTGGTAATATGGGAAAGCCCGATATAATTACCCTGAATTATGATAAGCTCCGTTCCCCGGTCAAAACTACTTTATCGGATGCCCCTATAAAGGTTTTGAACTTTATGCTTACGGGCAATATGAACAGGTATGTGTGGACTTTGGATAACAAAACGGTAAATGAGGCTGATAGGATATTAATAAAAAAAGGTGAGAACGTCCGTTTGATATTGACAAATAATTCAATGATGCGCCATCCTATGCACCTTCATGGACATGACTTTAGGGTGGTTAACAGCCAGGGCGAGTACGCACCGCTTAAAAATGTCATTGATATTATGCCAATGGAAACAGATACCATTGAATTTGCCGCCAGTCAGAGCGGAGACTGGTTTTTTCATTGCCACATTCTATTTCATATGATGGCTGGGATGGGTAGAGTTTTTACCTATGAGAAGAGTCCTGATAATCCTGAATTGCCAGATAAACGAAAGGCATACAGTTTGTTCAAAAGGGATAACAGGATGTACCACTTAATGGCGAAAGTTGGTTTGGAATTCAACGGTACTGATGGCGAGGCCATGCTCGCAACTAATAGATATGCCCTGCAGGAAATGTGGCATTTAGGTACTCACGCTCATCATGGTTATGAAAGTGAGACCAATTTCGGGCGATATTTTGGGCGCAACCAATGGCTGTATGCGTATGTGGGTTTTGACTACCACTATAAGAAAGATGATCCTATGCATATGGAGGGTGGGCATTGGCTTATAGCTAACAATATATTTGGGAATGACGAGCACAATATGTTAGGCCAGGTTAGCAATAAAAATGATCGAAAGACAATTATGGCTGGCATACAATACATGTTGCCTATGCTTGTATTTGCTGACGCGAGAATAGATGGCAACGGAAAATTTCGATTTCAGTTAAGCCGAGAAGATGTTCCCCTGACAAAAAGATTGAGATTCAATTTCATGGTAAATACGGATAAGGAATATATGGCAGGGTTTCGCTATGTCATCAGTAAGTGGCTGGCTGCATCAACCCATTACGATAGCGATATGGGCTTGGGAGCCGGTGTTACGTTAACATATTAGACGCTGCTGATTAATATCATTAAAATGCATGATGCGAATCATTTGTTTCAGAACCCTAAAAATGTCCTTTTGTACTGATTACATTCTTCACAAAATACATTTTTATGAAAAACAAGATTGCATGTATAATAGTGAGCTGGATGCTTTTATCTGCAACAAGCTATGCACAGGTAGATAAAAGCGGTATTTATCTAAACCTGGCCGACTACCAAAACCAGAAATTGGCTTATGAAATTAACTGCAACAATGAAAAGCATAAGATAAAGCTGAATGAGTTCTTTAATAAGCCATATATAACGGTAGTGCACGACGGGAAGAAATACACCCACCAGAAGAAGGACATTTACGGATTTAGAGATTGTAATAATAAGGTGTATAGGTTTTTCGGGAATGACGAATACCAGTTAGAGGAATCTAGCGGAATAATTATCTATTCAAAGACGAGAAATGAAACGCAGAATAAGGGATTTACGGTTGTTAAGGACTATTACTTTAGTTCGTCCCCCGGTGGCGACATAGGGCGCCTGACTATAGGAAATATAAAGAGAGCGTTCCCGGACAATCACAAGTTTCATGATATGCTGGATGAGAACTTCAAAAACGGTGATGCTTCAATGTATGATGACTTTCACAAGATGTTTAAAGTGAATCATTTGTTACAAGTGTCATTAAAGTAATAATTCATTTAAAAAGAACAGAGACATACAGTGCCACGCCTGAAAAGGTATTTCAATGTTTGGATGATTTGGGTGTTACGGGCATGCACATGACAAAGTCATCCATGGCAATGATGGGAAGCAAGTTGGTTTTGAACTTTCTTACAGAAGACAAAAAGGGACTTGGTACAAAATATCGGTGGACAGGCAAAATGATGTGGATGAACATGGATTTTACTGTTATCGTAACTAAATGGGTAGACGGGAAAGAAAAGACATGGGAAACAGTTGGG
>CAZQYO010000003.1:0-20508 GCA_964597415.1 uncultured Chitinophaga sp. | reverse complement strand
ACCTCTAAAATGATTATTTACTCCTGGTATAGAATGCATTTCGATCTCAAAAATGTACATGATGGCACGGTAGCTGAATTATCAATTACGTATGAAAAGCCTACAGGACTATTTGCAAAGTTAATCTCCTGGCTATTCGCCGACCTATACTGTAGATGGTGTTTAAAAAGCATGCTTGATGATACTAAGAAGACAATCGAGTCAAGATAAGAACAATTCGAATTCTACTGTATTGTTCTCGGCATCGGATTATAAGGTTAATTTTATATAAGCCGCATAAACAACAAAATATGAATCACCAGCACGACAGTATGCACATTGGAGAACACACAGGTATGGACCATTCAAAGATGGACCATTCTGCCCACTCAATCAATGGCATGGAAGGACACGACCATCACAAAATGATGATAGCCGACTTTAGACGGCGGTTTTATGTGGTACTGGCGCTTACAATTCCCATCATGCTGTTATCATCTATGATACAGCAGTTTATCGGCGTTGACTGGCAGTTTTCGGGTTCCTCTTATATCTTATTTGCATTATCATCATTAGTATTTTTTTACGGTGGTTGGCCTTTTTTAAAGGGGTTGGTTGATGAGGCCAAAGCAAAGAATCCCGGAATGATGTTTTTGATCGGCTTTGCTATATCAGTTGCGTATATCTACAGCGTTGCGGTTGTGTTTGGTTTGCAAGGCATGGATTTCTTTTGGGAGCTGGCAACACTTATCCTTATTATGCTTTTAGGGCATTGGATAGAAATGAAATCGGTTGCTGGTGCGTCGAGAGAGCTAGAGCTATTAGTACAGTTAATGCCTTCTGACGCTCATATGGTAATGGGTGATATGGTGCATGATGTAAAGACCGATACATTGAAAGAGACGGATGTAATTCTTGTAAAGCCGGGGGAGAAAGTTGCGGCAGATGGAATCATATTGGAGGGCGAAAGTTATCTGAACGAATCTATGTTGACCGGAGAATCAAAGCCGGTACATAAAATTAAAGGCGATAAGGTAATTGCAGGCGCAATTAATGGGAACGGTTCTATGAAAGTTACCGTATCTCATGCTGCAAAGGATTCTTACCTCTCGCAGGTAATAAAGTTGGTTGGTGATGCCCAAAGATCTAAATCACAAACGCAGTTGTTGGCCGATAAAGCGGCTAAATGGTTAACAATTATCGCGTTGGTTTCGGGTATCGCTACATTTTTGTACTGGTATTTTACCGGGCAACCTTTGGCATTTGCAATGGAACGGATGGTAACCGTTATTGTTATTTGTTGCCCACATGCCTTGGGATTGGCTGTGCCGCTTGTGGTTGCTAAATCAACCGCCTTATCTGCCAAAAATGGCTTACTTATCAAGAACAGAACGGCATTTGAAAATGCCAGGAAAATTACCACTATTGTATTTGATAAGACCGGTACACTTACCATAGGGAAATTTGAAGTGTCGAAAGTTATTTCACTGCAAGATAAAATTGCTGAAAACGACATCATACGGCTGGCATCGGCACTTGAACAAAATTCTGAACACCCCATTGCCACCGGGATCATGCAAAAAGCAAAAGACCTCTCTATAGCAGTTCCAGCAACTGAAAATTTCAAAGCACTCACCGGACAGGGGGTAGAAGCTATGGTTGAGGGGAAAAAAGTGTTAGTTGTTAGCCCCGGTTATTTAAAGGAAAACAATATTGCCATGCCCGCTGGCTTTGCAACAGATGGCGCTGAAACAACCGTGTTCGTAATTATTAATGATGAATTGGCAGGGTATGTTGCTTTATCCGACGAAGTAAGGCCGGAATCATCAGAAGCGATACGAACGTTAAAAGAAAACAATATCAAATCAATACTGCTTACGGGCGACAATAGCAAAGTAGCTGAGAGTGTAAGCAAAACGTTAGGAATGGACAGTTTTTTTGCTGAGGTGTTGCCACATCAAAAACTGGAAAAGATAAAGGGGCTTCAAAGTAAAGGCGATTTTGTAGCCATGACTGGCGATGGTGTAAATGATGCACCTGCATTGGCGCAGGCCGATATAGGTATTGCTGTGGGCTCGGGTAGCGATATCGCAGCTGAAACTGCAGGAATTATTTTAGTGAATAGTAATCCAAAGGATATTGTAAGCCTGGTACTATTTGGGAAAGCTACGTATCGAAAGATGATCCAGAATTTAGTTTGGGCAACTGGTTACAACTTGGTTGCGCTTCCATTGGCAGCAGGCGTGTTGTATAAGGCAGGGATATTGTTAAGTCCGGCAGCAGGGGCAATTTTGATGACAGTAAGCACCATTGTTGTGGCAATAAATGCGAGTTTACTTAGGATAAAATAGTACAACAAACTAAAAGTTGAGAAAGAGCAAGAACGGGACGTCTTGTTCTTTTAATTTTGGATGATAGTTACGTGTTTTGTTATCTGATTTTATCGTAACTTACACGTAACCTTAATTGTACATTTTATGAAAAAACTATTTACTACTTTTTTTTCTTTATTGAGCCTAGGGGCTGTTGCCCAGGTAACATGGTCGGCTCCTATTACTGTGGCTGCAAGTAGCTACAGTAACTTGCATCCGCGTATTACTCTGGATAAGAATGGTAACCCACTTGTACTGTGGGGCAAGACAAGTAATAATATGGCTTATTTTTCCAGATGGACTGGAACTTCATTTAGTACGCCGGTAATGGCAAATCCTATGTCTATTCCAGTTTTTACCGCTGATTGGGCAGGGCCTGACATTGCTTCGCATGGTGATACTGTCTATATAGTTTTTAAGAAAACTCCTGAAACGGATTCTACTAACTATATGTACATGGTACGCTCCTTCAATGGAGGACAGACTTTTGATCCTGCGGTGCGTATAGATGGGATAGCGGACAGCGTGTCGCGTTTCCCAATTGTTACCACAGAAGATAATGGTAACCCACTTGTGGCATTTATGAAATTTGATCCAGGCTTCGGCAATGCTCGTTGGGTTGTAACAAAATCAATGAACTACGGAAGTAGTTTTATGACTGATGTGATGGCAAGCAGTATGATGGATGATGTGTGCGACTGTTGCCCTGCGTCAATTTTGAGCAAAGGCAGCAATAAGATTATGTTGTATCGCAATAATGCAAGCAACATACGGACAATGTATGCGGGAATATCCACCAATAATGCCGCTTCGTTTAATAGTAACGTTCAGATAGATAGTACCAATTGGATGGTAATGTCATGTCCTTCAAGCGGTCCTGACGGCGTTATTCTTGGAGATACTGTTTACAGTGCATTCATGAGTTCGGCTAGCGGAAGTGCGCGTGTTTATAAGAGCAAGATGTCTATATCGACTGGCGCTACTACAAGCACTGCATTGATCACAGGGACATTTGCCGGACTTACTGGGCAAAACTATCCCCGCATGGCGAGTGCTGGTAATGCAGGTGCGATTGTTTGGAAGGAAAATGCTAACTCAACTACACGGGTATGTATGTCATTTACCGACACGATAACCCAAGGATTCCCCGCTGCATATGACACTATCGCTTCCGGAAGCATTGCGAATGCAGATATCGCTATGAAGCCAGGAACAGTATATGTTGTGTGGGAAGATGATAATTCCGGCAGTGTTATGTATCGCAAGGGTACGTACCCGATACCTACTGCTGCAGTGGAGAGTATGGTAAAAGCGGCAAAGGCGGTTGAAGTGTACCCTAATCCTGCTCAAAGCTATTTCTCTGTAAATGATGTTACCGATGTTGCAACCTGCACTTTAATTGATATGGCAGGCAAAAGTATAGACGTAATTACTGAAAATAAGAATGGTAAAGTAACTGTTCCTGTTTCAGGTGTGAGTGCTGGTCAATATTTCATCCTGCTCACTGATACAAAAGGGAAGACCTATTCTTCTAAAATTATTATTCAATAATGAAGATACGCAGCTAATATAAAAATGCCCTGCTAACTGCGGGGCATTTTTTTATGAGGTATTATTGCACAAGTATCTTTTTCATTACGTACCGGGTATTTCCCGCTGATATTCGCACGAAATACAAGCCTGCCTGAAGGTTTGGTATCTCATATCGTAATACTTGGTCCCCGGGGTATAAGCGCCCATAATTTTTGCTTGCTACTGTCGAACCCAGTAGATTGACAATTTCTATTTTTGTTTCACAGGCTATATTTAACCCGAAATAAATTGAGATCGCATCTTTTGCAGGGTTTGGATATATTGAAACAGGGTTTTTATCATTCAGGTTATCAATTCCTGTCGGAAAACATACATTATCTGCGACGTACTCCCAGGTTTTAAGCGGGGGATTTAATTCTAAAGTGTCATGGAAAATCCTTTTATCCGGGCATATTAAGAAAAAAGTAGGGTAAAATGAGATTGCCAGGCTGTTCTTAAAATTATTGAGATCAGGACCTGCTAAGGGATCGATAATAGTGTAATTAGCACCAGTTACCCAATCTCCCTGAGTGTTTGTTCCAGTGCCGTGCAAATCGGCAGAATCTGTATTCCCATCACCTTCCATGAATATCACCTTCCAATCCTGCAATCCCGGCTGGTCATGTTTGTTGTAAATACTATCAATAATACCGTTATTATGATATGCCCAGCATGGGACGCACCATGTAGCGGAAATATCAAGGACTACATACTTACCTTGATTGAGGTAAGAATAAAGATTTTGGGAATTGCCGTTAATGTCGGTAAAGGTAAAATCGGGAGCAATTGAGCCATCGGGGATCTGTGCCTGAACCTGACATGTTAAGAGTAGTAATAGCCCTAATGTACACCGTATAAACCTCATGCTTAAAGTTACGAGTTTTTGCGCAAAAAAGCCTTATTATGAGGATGCAATCGTGAAAGTGGGATGCACGTTTGCTCCGTACTTTTGTCAATTTTCGGTTAGCTTGTCATTGATCACTTTTGACAGCACGCCTTGCAAGAGGGCAATCTGTGGCCTGACAATTCCTATTATTTCCCAATCGCCTAATTTGTCTGGAATCATAACAACTGTTGATTCAAGTCCAGTTATTACGTACAAAGCCTGATAATCGGTTACCGCAACAAATTGCTTGAAATACAGCTCCTTACTTTCCCTTCCCATTTGAATTCGATGTTTGAAGTCCATTGTGCTATTGCCCTTTGTATCACAAGGGCAATAAGAAAAGTCTAAACTCTCGATTAACGATTGCTAAAGTATTGGTAGTACCATAATACTAAAAGCTCCGTTGGGGGAGCTTTTAGTATATCTGCGCTTATTTATCGAGCGGTGGACTTTGTGGAGGCTTTGTATGCCTTCCCAAGGAAGTAGCCAATCGAAATAGTAAAGACACGGTGATTTTCTGTCGTGTTCACGGCTGGGCTGACATTTGCAAGGCCAAATCCATACTGCAAGCTAAAGAATAACCCTGTCGGCAGTGCATATCCGGCTTTTAGATTTAATCCTGCGTCTAGTCTCTGTATACCATCAGTTGCGGGATCATTGCCTATCGGTATTTTCTGGCTAAGATTTGTATCAACTGAGATGAGTTTGACCTTTGCGCCAAAGACAGGGCCTATATACGGGCCTGCGGCGACAAATATATTTTTGAAGCTGTATTTGAAAAGGACAGGAATTTCAAGGTAATGGTATGTATATCTCAATTCAAGCTCATTGCCGCTTAGCTTTACACCTTTCATCGAATAGAATGCGCCTGTCTGGATGAATATGTGGTCAGTGATTTTAAGGTCGGCAACTAATCCAGCTTTAAAGCCAGGTTTGTTGCTGACTTTTACATTTGTACTGAATGCCGAGGCTGGTGGAGAAAAATGCATTGTTGCTATGTTTATCCCTGCTTCCAATCCAATTTGAGAGTGTTGACCGTAGGCGATATGAGCAAAAGCTGTCGTACAGCATATAAGTACCGTTTTTAAGTTCATGGCATGTATTTAAAGGTGAACACTACATTTTGGAATACAACATCCAACGGGCCGGATTATTACTAACTCTTAGTGTTAGGAGGGAGAAGGTTAGTGTTTCGATATGGGATATCAATGTCCCATTTGAGTCCGTAACCTTTAGGTCCTGGTCGCCATTTATAAGTTGCCACGTCATGGGTTCATAGTCAGTATGACTGCCATCCGCATTCAGTAATCTAAAATACCCGCTATGATCTATTCGATAGAGATCGAAGTATGCATCTCCGACATAGAGCTTAATTTCATTAGAATCTATTTGGCCATTCGCGTTACTGTCATATGCCATTTTGAAAATATGCCATTGGCGTCCTGATATGAAGCTGTCTGCCTGGGAACGTGCGGTTGACGTTGTAGTGGTAGTCGTTGTTGAGTTGTCTTTCTTGCAGGAGGCTACCACTACAAGAATTACTACAAATAGTGCTGTGATGAGTGCGATTGTTTTTTTCATACGTTATTACTGTTTTTTGAAGATGAAAAGAATACTAAAGCATTAAAATAATTATATAAATATAGGGAGAATTCTCCCTATGGCAAATTATTCTTAAAGTTTCTTTTTGTAGTGTGAAAACCAAGGGGAGTAAACGTTACTTTAAGGATGAGGAATTTCTTAAGAAAGTGGGCGAAAATATTCGGCGGATACGCATGGAAAGGGGAATGACCCAGATGGAACTCGCATTTGCCTGTAACGAGGTCGATTATTCTCAAATTAATAGGATGGAACGTGGTACAGTCAATTTTTCGGTTTCTTACCTTCCGTTAATTGCAGGTGCTTTAAAGGTAACACCACAAGATTTGCTGGGCTAAACGCCCCGGTTGCAGTTATAGTCATAATAACCAAGCAGCAAAAGAGTTTGAATTTAGTCTCCCTTAGGATAATTAAAGAAGATGTGATTTCCACCATTTTTCTTTTTTAGGACATTACATGTTTCGTCATATTCTTGAGACAATTCCCATCTCAACATCATGTATTTTCTAATTTAAATTGATAACTTTATTAATTCACTATGTTCAATGAAGGGGATTAAACTTCTGCAAAATGTTAGAGCGTAATTCTGTTTTGGCTTTAAAATTAGTTCTTCTTCTACTAGTTTATTTCTGTATAATTCCAGTTTACAGTCAGATAGAACCTGAAGTAAATTCTAAATCAACAGACGAGGAGTTAATATGCTATCTAGAAAAAAGTCTTGTGGTTGAAAAGGTTATTTATAATAATAAAGCTTTTAAACCAGATGAAATGGTTCACTTCCGGGACTTTGTAGTTAAAGGAATTACATGGGCAGCGCCTCATGTTCCTCCGACAACAGAATACGATATTTACTACAAAAACGATCAGAATTTTAGAGAAATAGTAAACTTTATTTACACAATACCTGTAACCAAACAAGGTTACTATGAAAGCATAAATACTGTAATTGAAAAATGCGAATCATTCCAAATAAGAAACGAAATAGCAATTGTAGGTAAAAAGTTTATTGAACACTTTTTCTCCCTTAATGACTCTGCAGTACAAAATCATTTGTCCCGTACCTATGCAAAACTAGGGACCTCTATGATGAAAAGAATTCAAAGTTCACTAGTTGAGCACGAGAAAGAACTAGTTAGATTGAATGCAGGGGACGATAATCTTACTATTTTAAACAAATTGCGGTTGTATTCGCAAGCGGTGTATGTTTTTGATTCAACTCAGATGCTTTCGGAATTGGGTGATGTGGAGTCGAAGATTGGAGATCTCTATTTCAAGAGAAAGGACCCACGATATTTTAATAAGGCTGTTGCTCATTATTTAACCGCATACAATTGTTTTTTTTCAAAAGGAGATACTTTTAACGCAAACTTATGTCTTCTGAAACGTGCGATGGTATTAGGACATCCAGTAAATATTCAAAATGAAAAAAATAGTGATTTAGAAGAAATTTATGAGAATGCCCACATGACGCCTCTTGCTGTAACGCGCATTGCAGCGATGCCTGATATTGTAAGGTCCCGCAAGATTAATGGGAACAAAATCAAGATATTGAGCGCTGCTTATTTGTCTACTGAATGCAAATCTTGTCAAGTTGGCAACAGTGAGTACCCAATTCTCTTTTATACTGTTTTGGGACAATATTATGCTAGGCAAAATAATTTAGTAGTCGCTATTTCATACTATAATTTAGCGTTAATAAAATCTGGGGTTGGCAATCCCATGAATGTAAGCTATGCCTATGAGTCGCTGATTAACCTGGCCATTTTATATGCTAAAACAGCTGACCTAAAGCAATCATTGTATTGTATAAACGCCGCACTTGATATTGCACAATCTGAGAAAAATTATTTAATGATTGCTGATTTGAACAGCAAAAAGGCCAACGTCTACAATATTCTAAATGACAAAAATGAAGCAGTTAAATATGCAAAAGTTGCTCTTTCCATTCTAGACACAAATAGCATATACAGTATGAATCAATGGGAAATAAAGAAAAATGCCTATGAAATACTTTCTAGCTGTTATAAAAATTTAGGTGAGAGAGAATTGGCTGATTATTATTTAAGAAAGAAAGACGAAATAGATTCTCGCTATACTGTTGATTTTGAGAATATGAGTAAAACAGAAGATGAGCTAAACACCTTCACATCGAACAGAAAAATTGAGGATAAGAATAAGATTATTATAAATCAAAACATTACAATTTCTGTTAAAGATTCATTGATCACAACAAAATCTGTCCTCATAAATAGTAAGGACTTAATATTGAACCATTTGCAGTATTCCTACGATACATTAGTTACAAACAAAAGATACCTCATTGACTCGGTTAATACCATCCAAATCGGGTTGAATGAATTAAGGAATGAAAAAAACAATTTGCAAAGTGATGTAGATGGCCTCAAAAAAGATAAAGCTAGTTTACTAGCAAAAATGAGTACCGGCTTATGGTCGTTTGGTGGGGCATTAGTCGTCCTAATAATTCTAGTTTTTGTAGGATATAAGGTTATTAATTCGGAGTATAAAAAGCAAATGGCTAATCGTGTGAACAAAACAAAAAAGGATTTAAGTGCCAAGTCAAAAGCATATGTCCATACCGTTGACAATAGTTTCACTTCGATTTTGATTTATATTGACAAAGATAAAGATATTGTGAAGGCAAAGAGGTTTGCGGAGAATAGCAGTAAGTATTTTCGCATGGTTCATGATTCTATTGATTGGGAGGATGAAAAATGGACATTGGGACATGAATTAGAATTAATGGATAAGTTTTTTGATGTTGAAAAAAGTGTTGGTAAAGAGGTGGAAATTATTAAGGATATTGATCGTGAATTGTATAACACATTGTTTCTTTCAGACGCGCTAATAATGCTTCTGAAAAATTCTATTTCGCACGGCTTTTTAGGTGATACTAGGGCTTGGATTTTTAGAATTCAATGTCAAAAGAGAAATGATGTGCTGTACTTCGAAGTTTCGGATAATGGAATGGCATTGGATATTCAAGAGTATTCTAGGCCAGACAAGGCTAAGAATTCACTTGCTTTTCTTAAAATGAGAGTAGAGTTTACAGCGAAATATAGTTCTGCGACTAAGAAAATACGTCCAGCATTTAGTATTGAATCTGAACCACTTATTTCAACAACTATAAAATTCATTTTGCCATATGAAACTACCACTTAAAACATTATTGGTAGACGATAATAGGGAACATTTGGAGTATCTGGAGTCCTTACTTCTTCAGCATCCTCAGATAGTTAATCCAAAGATTGATTTGGCTGACAAAGCTATCACTGCAGCGACATTGGTGAAAATGAACGAATATCAGTTGTCATTTTTGGACTATGAATTGGATGATGGCCAATATCTAACTGATTTAATGAGAATAGTGGATAGAAGCCGTTTTGGTATTATAGTGTATACGAGTAGGCATAAAAAAATTGAACCGCATAAGACTGTTGAGATTGCTCCCAATTTCTTTTTATATAAAAGATATGATGCTACGACCGTTAAGGAACGCTTAGATGAAATTACTGATTTTGTGAAGATGCAGGTTGCGAATGTTAGCGAGTATTATATATCAGATCATGATGGTATCAATAAGGTAACAAATGATGAAGTCTATTACATTGAAAGTTCTAAAAACTACGTAACATTTTATTGTGTGGGAGGGAGAACCTGTAAGACTCGCATAACGATGGAAGAGCTTGAAACAATTTTGAATCCAGATTGGTTCATTAGGTCTCATAATCAATATATAATAAATCTGACAAAGGTTGTTAATATTGCCAAGGACAAGTGCTTATATTTTGATATGAATAACAAGAAGCTAGTTGCGCATTACTCTGATGGATATAGAAATGCGCTAGTTCAGAAAGGAGTTCTCCGTAAGCCAATTTGAATTTTCCTAATTTCCCATAATTCGGGGCATTCGTCCCTCATTCTCCCTTAGGCATCCCATAGCCGACGTAAGCGTTGTTTTACTGCTTTATTTGCGTGATTAAATATCTATTCATGCAAAAAAGTCTAAATAAATTTATTGATAGTACGTAATAGGGAAGGCCATTAAACATTAATGTTTAATGGCCTTTTAATATTGCACGTAAAGGTTTCTCAGACCGATACGGCGGGCAATGCTGGTAAAAGCAGACATCGCCGAGGATATACTTGCATATTTATATGCTATAAGTCAAGTGCTTATAACTGTCTTCAGCCTTTGAAGTTTTTGCCGGACATCGCCCAGGTGTACCGGATTTTTTAATTCAATTCATTCAAACTTTTAAAACTTCATACAATGGCAAATATTTCACTACCAAATTTATTAGCCCAAGCATCTAATGATGGTTATACGGATCTCAAAATTGATGTAAAAGATAGATTGTACAGTGTTTTGAATCCGTCGAAACTCTATGAATTACATGACATCCACATTCATGAACTGACCGACTGTCCTAACGATGGTGCAAAACTGCACCATATACAATTTTGGGATGGAGTGCGTGGGACATTGGTTACTGATAACGAACATTCTTGAATTTAATTCTTCACAACTAAAATCTGATAAAAATGAAAGCGACTTTTGTTGTACTCGTACTCGTACTCGTAATAAGTGGATTGCTAGCATTCAACCAGCGAGAACAGGCCCATTCAAAGGAAACTCTTATTGAGTTCCAAAAGGTGTTAGCTAAACAACCTCTATCTATTGTCTATTTTCAAGACTTTTCTGGCAGTATTACACGGCATGGCGTTGAAATAGATTCGGCAGGCATATTCAAACGATACTATGAGTGTGTAGATCGGGACATTGATATCTACTACGGCACTATTTCAAGCAATTCTGCACACAAGTTAATTCACCTCGAACTTCCGTGTTTCTCTGTTCAAAAACCCCTTGAGCCTAGTTTAGAGGATGCTGTTAACGTTAGAGACCTGAAAGAAAGATATGATACTGCTTTAAAGCAGTTTTTGTCTGACAGCATCATTTACTACAGCGACAGAAAACGGCGAATAGAGAAATTTGTTACAGAAGTTCAACCAGTAATATCGGTGAGCAAGGATTCACTGGCTTCACAGTCGGATGTTGTTACGGCAATCACAGTTGCAGACAAGACATTCAACGGATATGACGATAAGGGGTGTAAAATGTTTCTTATTCTGAACAGCGATGGCGTGGATTCATACAACAAAGCTGCGCCAATTTTAAAGCATGCTGCAAAAGTAATACTTGTAAATGCAAGCGGTTCCCTGGAAACATGCCTGATAAACACGCCGCACATTGAAATGGCATCTACGGAAGATGCCATCGAATTTACTCTAAATCACAACTAAATCTATGTTATGGCAAAGCTCAAACAATCAACAGAACGAGAAATGGCGTTAGTATTTGCAGCCATTGAAAGTCTATTCAATACATTTCTCCGAGGTAAGGAACTGGTTAGCGTCCATCCTACGAATGCCATTCAGGAGTTGGACAGTAACAATCCTGATTATGTGGATATATTGAATGACCAACAAGAACAGATAAAGATATGGTGTTGGCTTATTGTTATTCTTCTTGCAGGATGTGTAGATTATCTGTTGTTTTCTGCGGCTATATCTATTATCTGTGTTCAATTTCAATTGCCACTCATTTTAAAGTGGATAGTGCCGTTCTTTCTTATTGCCCTTGAAGTGATAGTAAGTTATGTGTGTATCATTAATGAACGGTCTGGGGAATGGAAGGGATGGTTCTCAAAGCTGGTTAAGTACTTTGTTTTCGGCATATTAATAGGTCTGGCTATTGTTGCCTGTCTCAATGCGCTTTTGGGGTATCGGGAATCACTAGACGGTTCATTTATCCCATTCTCAATAGTTACTATTCTGTATCAAACACTATTGCTCATAGCCAGTATTCTGTTGCATCTATGGATTATCCATTCGGCTGAAAGAATTGTTATGGCTATCGGCTACTTCCGTTTCAAGATGATACGGGATGCACTGGTGCGTAAGGAGAGTAGGACAATTAATGATGCAAGGACATGCCATTCCCGATTTGTTAAGGACGCAGCCAGTACATGTAAGGTGATTGAGAAATTTCATAACAGACATTCTCAGGTGGAGGTAGATTTTACTATTGGCATGCCTGAGGACTTTATTATTGCGGTGAATAAAGTTATGGGCAGGGAGGTACTTGCTTCAAATCGAGGGAATAATAACCCGCCAAAAACTTCACTCAATGGGTAGTCATAATCATGGTAGCGGTGTTTGGCCGATCTCAAAGCTTTTACTTGTATCAATACTAAAAGTTATAGCTGTTGGGTTTGCCTGGGTGTTTATTCTTTCCGGGAAGATTTTGGTAGCAATTGGAGAAGCTATTCATAAACCATTCAAGCATTAGGTATGGCAGGGTTTGGAACAATATTCGGTTTGTTGTTATTAGCTGGTTGTATTGGCTGGGTATATCAATTGTTTAATCAGGAAGAAGGTATGACATATAATGCCGCTTTCGGTGATGAATCTAAGTACTTATCTCGGCGTGGGGATGGATGGGCAGTAACTGGCCGATTATGTACGGATAGGAAATTGGCGAGGGAGAATTGCGCTATATACGGGCCTACGGGTGCGGGCAAATCGACTAGCGTGATTACTAGCAGTTGTATCTCACTAGCCCGTAGTTTTTCCTCAATGGTGGTGAACGATATCAGTGGGGAGATTTGGGATGCAGTGAGCGGATACCTGTATTCTATAGGATATGAATTGCGGCGAGTGAATTTTGCAGATTTGGAGCATTCTGAGAAGTTTAATCCGTTAGAATATTGTAAAACTATTTCTGATATACAAAAAACAGCGTTGCTCATTATTCGGAATACTATCGGAGAGAGTAAATCCGATCCGTTTTGGGAAAACAGCAGCATTATTTTGCTAGGTATCCTGCTTCGCTATTTGGTCTTTCATACGGAATTGAAATACCGGACTATGCAGAATGCTCTTTTGTTACTTGAACACTTTGCCTATTCAAAAGATGTAGATAAATTATTTGCAGCTACCAGAGATGCGGATTTAATTAGTAGCTATAAGGCTACGGTGGCAATGTCGGACAAGACATTGCAAAGCGTCGTCAGCACACTTCGCACAGCTTTGGCATTGTGGATAGACAACACCGTCTGTGCTATTACGGCAAGCAATACCATTGACATACATAACCTCCGTGTGAGGCCTACGGCAATTTTTCTTAATACACCCTTGAACGATCTTGCGTACTTCCGTCCAATCTCAGCCTTGTTCATTCAAAGCATTTTCAATTCTGTACTCTCACGAATACCCAAGAAGGATGAACGAGACATATTTTTCATACTAGATGAATTCAGCTCGTATGTGTTCCCGAATTTCGTGAACACCATCTCTAACATTCGTAAGCATGCTGGTATCTTGATTTGCATGCAGGATGAACAGGCATTAATTGCCAGGTATGGGGTGGCGGAAGCGCACCAGATAAAGACAAACTGCGGCATTCAATGCTTTTTAAAGGGCCAGCCCCTAGAAACGTGTAAGCACTTGTCTGTAGCGTTAGGCAAGTATTCCTTTATTCCCGAAGGTAGTACGTCAGAGAAAACGAGGGAGTTGATGACACCAGATGAAATCAGGATGTCCGAAAGGGCTATAGTGCTAATCAACAACCAACCTCCATTGCACTGTACAATGGTGCCACATTTTAAAAATAGACTGATTCGCAAGTATACAAGTATGCCACCATACCAACCACCACCCAAAGAGATTGTTGAACCGGCATTAATTCAGTTTACGTGAGCAAAGGGGCACAAATAACATCATTTCATGCCTACTTAGATACTATTTCAAGTAGCGGGATTGTTGTGGACATTGCCCAAGCTAAAAAGGACTTTTTACGGCAATACAAGGCAGCGTGGCGGAAGAAGTATCGTGAAGAGATGCACAGCTTCACTATTGCTTTAACGGACAAGGAAGAGGCTGTTATTGCAAAGAATGCCCACTTGCATACACGCTCACGTACAGCTTTCATAAAGGAAGCAGCGTTGGCATATACCAAACTAGAGTTTTTGGTTCCGAATACCCAGGAACTAGGCGACATACGAGCCTTGCTGTCTGGACTCTATGCAATTCTTGAACGGATTGCTATTGAGAACGTAGTGCCTGAGGCTGCTGCCGCCTTTATCGTAATGAAGATTGCAGAGGTTGAGGAAACACTATTAGAAATCTGTGAACGCCCTAAACTGTTGAACCATGATAGTTAAGAGCCTTTCCAGACGTTCAAACAGTCCCCAATTGGTTAGGTATATTCTGCGGTACATTATGCAGAAAGAAAGCGGACGTAGTAAAACTAAGGTGCCAAAGCAAATTGCTTATAGGCCGAACCCTAGTGCAAAGTATCAAAAGGATGAATATAGGCGGCTATTCAAGACCATTGCCATACGGTATAAGGAGAAGGATATTGAGAATGTGATGAAGGAACTTGCGGATGGGAAGTTCATGGCCCTTATCCGGCAGTATTCACCCGATCTCGACTTTAAGACCTTTTCTGAGAGATATTTTCAAGCAGAAGTTGCTAAGGAGGTAAAGGAGCAGCCTTTTATTATCAAGCACAACATTAGGGCAAGCGATATAGATGGCTTTATTCGTGAGTTTAAGGAAAATGAGGGGCACAGGTTACATCATCGGGTGAATGAAGTGAAGATATACCACTCGATACTAAGTTGGTCTAACCTGGACAGCCACAAGATAACAGATGAGATGCTCCGGGATATGGCAGCCAAGTATATAGAGTTGCGAGGAGGGAATAATCTCTATCTGGGAACCAAACATACAGACCGGGACCATATTCATATACATCTTTGCGTTTCAGCTTCGGATATCAACGGCAAGGCGAGTAGGATGTCTAAGGAGCAATTTCAGGAGGTGAAGATCAAGCTGCAGGAATATCAGAAGGAGAAATATCCTGAATTGGTACACAGCCTGCCAGAGCACACTAAAGACAGAGTTCAAAAATACGATAAGGGCGATTTTAAAAATAAAAAACGAAACGAACGTGGAAGTGTAAAACAGGCTTTGTATACACATATCGAAACGATTAAGGCGGGTTCTACAAAGGAATTGTTTCATGGGTTAGAGCCTGCAGGATTTGCTCCATATTATAGAGCAGGGAAGCTCGCGGGGTTGCAACATGAAGACGGATTAAAGTTCAGGTTTTCGCGGTTGCCTATTGACTTGGATAAACTCATTGAAAAGGACGTTCAACTAGAAAAGGAAGCCGAAGAGTTAGCCAGTATTCAACGAATACGGGCTGGAAAGAAATATGACCTCACAAAAGAGATTAAGACAGATCAAGATATACGGGAAGCACGAGACGAAGTGGAGCGGCTTATGGCGGAAATTGAGAGTATTCGAGGCAGTGGACGAAATAGGGTGGCTTTTGATAGGGACAAGGACATAGCCGAGGATGATAAAGATCAGGAACAGGATGACCGCGACATCGAGGATGATGAACATGAACGTGAACCGGAACGGACAGAAGAAGAGGATGAAGAAGAACAAGAGATAGAGGATGAGGATACAGATTGTGGCGAAGAAGATGCCACCGAACCTTAAAATGTGATGTATGGATGTTACAAACGCTCAAATACTGGTGCCCTTTGAGGTAACCGAGCTTAAAGAAATGATACGACAGCTTTTGCGGAATGAATTGCAGACGCTGAAAAAGCCTAAAGATGGCATGGCATATGAAGTGCCGGGTATGACTCAAAAGCCTATCTATAAAGCGGCTGAGGTATGTACGATGCTGCAAATTAGTAGGGTAACACTCCATGCCTGGGCAAAGGAAGGGCTTATTAAGTCTTACAAGATCAAAAGCCGTCTTTTCTTCTTGTGGACGGATATTGAGCAGTTAATTAAAAAGAACAATGATGTGGCCTAAGTCTGTTAAAAATACAGAGAAAGTTTACGCTTCAAGTCTGAACATGATGTGCGGGAAAGATTTCCTCCTGTAAAAAAGGCATCTTCTGTTACTTCGGCTGTCGCATATAGAGGAGGTTCAATTGCCATTAATTCTTCTAGCGAAAGTGCTTCACATTCACACAAAATCAGCCCAGCTAATTCGCCTTCAAATACGTCAATTGAAAACACGTTATTCTCGTGATTGAGATAGTACCGAACTTTATTGATAGTATAACCCTCTACATTCTCAAAGACGCTGTATTCAAGCTCGGACAACATAATCCTGCTGCATGTCTGGAAATACGGCGACGCTGACTCGAATTTCTTTGTCAGCTTAATAACCTGTCGACCAGTATCTAAATCAGTTAGCTTTCTAACTCGCAATCGCGAATTACGCAAGTACCTATCCTCCAATTTTTTTGAATATGGCTCGACAATACTTTGCCATTGAAAATCGGAAGCAATGAGAAACCTCCGTTCAAACTGTACTTGGGGATATGCTAGTGTTTCCGTACTCATATTCCTTTATTCTTTTGACTATTCATTAATTGCACAGCAAAACCTATAGATGAAATTAGAAATACTGCTATCCCTATATAGACCTGAAGCTCATTTAAAATGAATAACGCGAAACAAAACAGTAGCAACACCAATACATTGACTATTAATGCCGTTACAAGGGTAAATCGTGAGCCACCTCTATCTAGGGCCACTAAATTAAGTATGCCGGGAAATATAATGGCGAACCCCGAACCGATAAACCAGAGCGTATCAGTATCCATAGTTCGGCACGTTGCACAATAAATGTGTAGTAATCCAAAAATAATAATGGCGATAGATACTATTTTAATAACAATACGCATATTAGGTACAGCATGAATTATTTAACTGAATGGGGGGACATTTTACCGTTCCATAACTGCAAAAGACACAGCAATCTCCCGGTTTAGGTTTTAATCTTGTTTTACACTTTTCGCACTCATAAAAAAACTGACAGGCATCTGTCGGCATCGTTTCTTCCTTCTGATGGCCGCATGATGGGCACGTAATAACTGATTGCAATTCTACTTCCATTTTTGATCCTCGTTTATGTAACCGTATTCTGTAGTAATCAATACCCGATGCTACAAGCATGCCAAACATGCCTGCGTAAAGGAAATTTATCCAGTATTCCGCATCAATAAAATAGTAACTGTAAATAATTAGTATAGCGGATGGAATTGCTACCAATAACGCATACATGCATCTGTGCATGCGGTAGGAGATACATAGTCCTGTTAACGAGAGTAACGTTAACAGCATAAAGATTCTCATCGACCATTCGCCAAACAATTCAAAACTGCCTATGCCGAGCGAAGTAAGAATGAATCCAAAGAGCGGAAAACAGCATGGAGAGGTAATGGCTGTTATAAACAGCCCAACCGATCCTATTCTTTGAAGATGAAGCCTCATTTTTTGTTATTAATCGCAACTCTTAATTTCTGACAATCTCGTTTCATACGCTTTTGAAAGCTTGTCCGCTCTCTCTACTCCAATATAGCCTACGACAACTTTGTAGAGGTCCTTTTTCCAGCGTTCCTGCGTAGTGTCGCTTGTTAGGTTGTCCAATGTTCGTACTTGTACTAATTCATTCTTGAAATAGCTTTCAATGTCCTTTTTGATCTTCACAGCCTCGTTACTATCAACGTATCCCTCTTTAAGTGCAAACGAGGTGGTTTTTCGGGCAATTACCCCGGCTTCCTCGATGCTCAGCTTATCAACGTCCATGCCTTTATACCATCTTCCGCTGTCTCTAAAACTTGCTCGCTGTTCTTTTATAATTGACGTATCGGTAATTAACTCCGCATCTATGTCGTTTGCAATAAAGAGGTCTTGTACCTTCTGCCGACTAGCCGCACCTGTATCATTCCATACAATTGCGATTACCGTGCCTTCACGGTTAGTCCAGGACTCTTTAACTGCCTTCTCTTTTTCTGTCGCGATAAACATCGGTTTGATGCGACTGCCGCAACCGATTTCGGGTGCCGCGCCGCAAACAAGGGGCACTTTGTAGAACGAAATGCTTTCCGTAGGCTTTTCACCCACAGGCTGGCAACCAAGTATGTACATGGCTGCAATTGCTAGTAGTACGGCTACTTTTCTCATATCTTACTGATTTATTACTTCTGTTTGGTTGATGTGCTTAAAAAATGGCTTCAGGATTTTCATATGGTTTGCTTTGATGGAGTAGTATATCGTTTGCCCCTCCTTGCGAAACTCTATAACATTGCCATCTTTTAACTTTCTGAGATGTTGCGAAATGGCTGGAATGCTCATGCCGAGTATGTCGGCTAAATCACAGGGACATAACTCTTTTTCTTCTTCAAGCAGATACAGAATTTTCAGCCGTACTTCATTACCGGTTAAAGCCAACACATTTGACAGTTCCTTGAGAGCAGGATCGCAAGCTTTGATTTTATCCTTACAGTCCTTTATTTGCTCTTTATTGGCGAACTGGCGTATACACGATTCCATACAGCTAATATAGAGATTTTATTATTTAAGCAAATGCTTAAATAGCTTATTTTTTTTGAAATTAGCTGTCCTACCGTATAAGTATGGGTCTTAGTTATGCAGACTTGGAGGTGCTAAAGGCAGTCAGACCATTTCTTTCCTCCCATAATTTCTTGATTTTATTTGCTGCTTCTTCGGGTGTTATGCGGATGTACCGATAAAAATCCTTTTCGCTTTTGTGGCCCGTGATGGACATAATCAGTTTCGGCGGTGTGCCAGCCAGGAATTCGTTTGTCGCAAAGCTTCTGCGGGCAGTGTGGGTTGTTATCCATTCATACTTCGGTTTTGTTTCAACCACATCGCCATTGCCTTTCTTGCTCACGAACGTAACTAAATCACAGATTCCAGCCAGTTTGCCGATGGTCTTTATATGCCTGTTGAACTCTGGGTTTGTGAATGCTGGTATGCCGTTTCTGAAAAGGGAGTTGAAAATGTCTTTTGCTTCCTTTCTCATGGGTATCACCACCCAGTGATCTGATTTTCCCTGCTTTTTGTACAGCATATCCATTCGCAAATCTTCGGGGCGCAGGCTTGAAAAGTCCGAGAAGCGGAGGCCCGTTAAGCAGGCCAACACGAAAAGGTCTCTGTATTCTATTAGATGCGGGAATGCGTAGAGGTCTACCGAATGGAGTTTTGATAACTCGGCGAATGATAAGTAGATGGCATCAGTTTCCTCTGTGGGTATTTTAAAATCTGTCAGGTCGATAGGGGATATTATTTTGCGCTTCATCCGGTCTAGGATGAATATGCGAAGCTGTTTGATTGTTTTGCCGATGGAGTTCGTTTTGAGGCCGTAGGTAACGTCTTTTCTTCGGCGCTGTACATATTCAAAAGTTAAAAAATCTATGAAATCCTGATAAAAATTATAGTCGAAGGAGATAAAGTTTAGTTTAATTCTTCGGTACTCTTGGTATGCAAGTAAGTGGTTTTTCATGGTTCGGTACATGCGGATGGTAATGGGGGCAACCTTGCGCTCTTTGGATTTGATATAGTCGTCAATCTGGGTAAATAGTTCAGGGTGCCTTTTTGGGTTTACATGCACCTCCATATTAGTTGGCCTGGGAATTTCTATTATGGAAGCGATCTTGGGCTTGAACGTAGCCTTTACATAAGCGCCAATGTCCTCAATATTGGCATTGTTGGCCTGTTCAATAATATCTTCAATGAGCCGCTGCATGCGGGTCAATTCTCTGTTGAGGTGCTCGAAATCTCCATACGAAACGGGGAGGGTACTAGCAATGCAATGCTTGCGCTTATTCCAATATTGCGGGGGAATTGCTATCTCGGAATTTAGGAGCGTTCGGTTGGTAGAACTGTAACAGTATTGAAAATAAATGAGGCTGGTGCCATCCCTGCGGGCCTTCTTAGGGTCGCAAATTGCTTTGATTGGTAACAACATACTTAGTCGATTTTTTAGTCGATTAAACCATTGTTAACCTGTAATAAAGGTAGGTAAACCTCTCCGGTGGCTCTTGTTAGATATTCGCTAAAAACCGCTCCCAGCTTGTAAAGTGCTGTAAAATGAAGTAAGGGTTGCGATTTGCAACCCTTACCTGTGTGGTTCCGTAGGGACTCGAACCCTAGACCCGCTGATTAAGAGTCAGC
>CAZQYO010000002.1:29674-42475 GCA_964597415.1 uncultured Chitinophaga sp. | reverse complement strand
CTTATGATGGAAATTTCTTTAGCAGTGCATGGCCGGCATAAAGTAAGAAAATGAAGGGCGTAGTAGTTAAGTCAACCGGCAGTTGGTACGATGTAAAAAATGAGGCAGGCGAAATCATTAAGTGTCGCTTGAAAGGTATTTTTCGCTTAGATAAAAGTAAAGAGAATGACAGCAACCCGGTGGCAGTGGGCGATAAAGTGCTGTTAGAAAAAGGAGAGGCAGATGATGCATGGATGATTGCTGAAATTGAAGAGCGCGAAAATTATATTGTCCGTTCCTCTCCAAAACACAGAGGAGCGCGGCAAATCATTGCGGCCAATCTCGATCAGGTATTGCTGATAGTAACTATTGCTAATCCGCGCACATCTACCGGATTCATTGATCGCTTTCTACTCACCTCCGAAGCCTACCATATCCCTACGGTGATTGTTTTTAATAAGCAGGATTTGCTAGACGCCAAAACGAAGCTAAAGCAAGAGTATGTATCGAACCTTTATCGCAATATCGGATATACCACTCTGTTTGTTTCAGCAGTGGCAGACAGCTCCTCAAAAGAAAACCATCACTTGTCGGAATTGAAAGAAGTAATGAAGGATAAAACTTCTCTTTTATCGGGGCACTCCGGTGTGGGGAAATCTACTTTGATGAATGCGATACAGTCTAATCTGAATCTTCGCACCGAGAACATTTCAAAAATAACGGGCAAGGGAATGCACACCACCACCTTTGCCGAAATGCACTCACTTGATTTTGGCGGCAGCGTGATTGATACTCCCGGCATACGCGAATTCGGCATCAAGGATTTTAAGCCGGAAGAGATTTCACATTACTATATAGAGATGCGCGAACTGCTGTCTCAATGCCGCTTCAATAATTGCCTGCACGAAAACGAACCGGGTTGTGCAGTGAAACAGGCCTACTTAACTGGAAAAATTTCAGAAGAGCGATACACCAACTATCTGAATATTATGCTCGATTACAAGGCAAATTATAAGCACTGGGAGTAAGCTCGGTTGCCTTTATTCATAAAACCGTTTTTAAACAAAAGATATGAGAGTGACCATTCAAAGAGTTTCTTCGGCATCAGTGACTATCGAAGGCCATCTCAAATCTTCGATAGGCATGGGCTTGTTAGTGCTGGCCGGTTTTGAAGAGGCGGATACGGCTGAGGATTTGGAGTGGATGAGCTGCAAAATAGTGAACCTGCGCATATTCAATGACGCACAACACCTCATGAACTTTTCTGTAAAAGAAGTGAGTGGCGACTTAATTATTGTTTCGCAATTTACCTTGCATGCCAAGACCAAGAAGGGAAATCGTCCTTCATTTATTCATGCCGCTAAACCTAATGTAGCCATTCCTCTTTATGAGCAGTTTGTAAAATTGGTGGAGCAAGCACTCGGCAAGTCAGTAGGAACGGGCGAGTTTGGTGCCGATATGAAAGTAGCCTTAGTGAATGACGGCCCCGTTACTATTACTATAGACTCAAAAAACCGCGAGTAGATTTATAGCTGTATCTTTTTCTTTCCACTTTTGATGGGAATAACCCTGTATGAATGCTAAAGCATCTGCTGTTCATACCTATTCCGAAGAGCCTAAAGAACTAATAGAACGCAGCAGAAAGGTTCGCGATGCTCTAACATCGCGAAAAGGGAACTGCGGAACTTTTGGATAGTGCGGCACTTGTTAGCGGCTGGTATTTATTAATGTCCATATTGCCCCATTTTTTGTTGTCAATTTCTCTAAGTTGCCTTTTAAAGTTAAATCGTCTAAATATTCTTCGCTCTCATTTCGCGGTGTTCCTGTTAATTCGGAAAATTCTTTAGCGGTCAATGAACGATATTTAGAGAATACAGAACTCCAAGTTTTGTCATAATTTGTTTTGGAAGCAACAGGAAGCAATTTAAGTAAGGCACTTTCAAAAATGCTGTATGGTTTTGAACCATAAACAATTTCCTTATGTCCTGTTGTGTCTGTAAAAAACATTGTTGGAAAACCTCTTACGCCTAATTCTCTGCCTAATTTCAAGTCTTCTTCAAAAAGTCCTTTCGCTTTTCCTTCATAATCGGTTTTAAACTTTACAGCGTCAAGCCCAACCTTTTTTACAGCAAATTCTATATGCTCCCATTTTGTAATGTTCTTTTTCTGAAGAAAAACCATTTCCCGTATTTGACGAAGAAATAAAATCGCTTTTTCATTGTCTTGCATTTGAGCAGCTTTAAAAGCAATTGAAGGCGGGTAGGACGAAGATAAAGGGTCTTCTAACCAAACATTTCCATCTATTGGCATATCATAATAAGCACTTACTTCATCCCAATGGTGTGCAACGTCTGAAGGCTTGCTAATTCCTCCACTATTATAGCTCCAATTGGGAAGCAAGCCCCCCATTCTGTATTCAATTTCTACACTGTTTCCGTATTCCAATTTGAGCTTTCTTAGTTGTGGCTCAATACCCCAACAAGAAGAACAAATTGGGTCGGTGTAATAAATTATTTTAACAGGTTTTTTACTTGCTTTTACCGAACTACTGTCTGTTGAGCTTGCATTGTTAGTTGGTATTTCGCAGATGCCACTTTCAGGGTCACACATTAAAGGATTGCTTTGTTCTTTCATATTTGTTTTGTTTTGAGAATGGCAATTTGTATTGTCAATGGCAAATATTGTGATTAAAATAAGAGAAGTTAATTTCATTTTTCTTAAAGTGTCTTACCCCGTTTATTTATCTTTGTCAAAGGTGAGAACTTAATTTCAAGTGCGCAATAAGTCAGAAAAACATGACTACTAAAAAAGAAACCATTGATAGTAAAACGTGTCCCGCACAAGGGCTTTTAAAGTTGCTGTCAGGCAAATGGAAACCTGAAATTTTTCGTTTGGCTGTTGAGGCACCTTTGCGTTTTAGTAGTTTGTTGCGACAGATTAAAGGTTCAAACAAGCAGACATTGTCTGTTGCGTTAAGGGAATTGGAAGAAGTTAGTTTGTTAGAAAAAGTTGTCATTAAGCAAAAGCCTTTGCACATTGAATATAATCTTACTGAAAAAGGAAAGTCGTTAATTCCTGTCTTTAAGCAATTAGAAAGTCTTGGGTAGTTTCTGTTTTGGCCCGGTCTTTCTTTAAGTCGTCCAAGTATTTGAGGAACAAAATCCAAGAAGTTTGCTCCACATAATCCAATTCACTGCCGCAATCTGCGTCCTTGTGAAGAATGTTGTCAATATTTTTAAAAGTCTGCTCAAACATTATTTATCTCTGTTTTAATTTCGACCGGCTCAATTATCATCAGTTTGTAAAATTATCATTCTTGTCGGTGCGTTGGCAAAAAATGGCTCTTTTGGTTTTGCTGCTTTTATGGCCTATTATTTTTGTATATACCGCTGATCAGTTCCGCCTGCCATTTCATTACTTCTACATTCCCAACATCCGCTTCATAACTACATCAAAAAGATTATCGTAACAGCACTGTACAGCAATTTGCCTACAGTTACTACCTGCCCCAAATGCAGGAAGGATTCCTGAAACAACGGACCTATGGCAACTCCCATCGCGTTTATTCGAATCAGGTTTGAGATAGAGACGATACTCTCCTTTTCATCAGCACACCTCTCTTCCCGGCACAAAATTCGCTACTGCAAAATGAATAGAAATATTTCTCTGCCCCTCGTTTTGCCGGTGATTTTTGAGGTTATCGCCAGCTTTAAGGAGTCATCGCCCTTCCTTAATTGACACCACTTATCAGGGAGGGGAACCAAGGCCGGAGTAGTTTAAACAAAAAAACAGCCGAGCCGGAGGCGGTTTGGCAATATCTTTTATATTTGCCAACCTCATAAATATCCTAACAAAAACAAAGGCTATGGCTTATTCCGGTTCTAAAAAAATTCTTATAATAGCACTTGCATGCCTCACCTTCTTTGGCTGCGACAGAAAAAAAAATAAAAACGAAGTAGTAGTGCATGAGTTGAGCGATACCGACATGCTCAATCCTACTAATTACCAGTCTGCCGAAGCCGGATATTACACCGGTAAAATATTCTCTGCTTTATTATCCCGCGACCCTAAATCCTTAGACTTGATTCCTTACGTGGCAAAGTCATTGCCCGAAGCAAACGTAGATACGGTAAGCAAAATATGCCGCTACACTTTTGAAATTCGCGAAGGGGCTACATGGGATAATGGACAACAGATAACGGGCAAGGATGCCGAGTTCTCGGTAAAAGTGGTGAAATGCCCGTTGGTGGATTGCGAATCGCTAAAACCTTATTTTGAATCTATCTCTGCGATTGAAGTAGATTCTGCCAATCCGAGAAAATTCACGGTAGTGTGCAATAAACTCTATCATCTCAACCTCGAAATTGCCGGCACTTTTACTTTAATTCCCGCTTATGTGTACGACCCCAAAAACTTGTTGAGCGGTTTCAGCATTCAAGATATGAATACGAAGTCAGATGCACTGGCTCAAGATCCTAAGATTAAAGAGTTTGCCAACGACTATAACTCTGAGAAATACCAGCGCGAAAAAGGGTTCATTGTAGGCTCCGGCCCTTACGAGTTTGAGAGCTGGCAGCCGGGAGTAAAAGTGGTGCTTGCCAAGAAAAAGAACTGGTGGGGCGAGAAATTCAAAAACGAGGGAGTGGCCTTTGCTAATAATCCCGAGAAATTAGTGTATCAGACCATCAACGATCAAACCGCTGCTTTAGTGGCCTTAAAAGGATTGAAGTTAGATGTGATGTATGGGATCAAAGCAAAAGACTGGGTGACTGATGTGACCAAGTCAGATAAAATAAAAGAGAATTTCCAGCTTTCTACACCTCCCTCTATGAGCTATTCTTACTTCGGATTAAATCTTCGCAATCCTAAGTTTTCTGATAAGCGAGTGCGCCACGCCTTAGCTCACTTGGTGGACGTGGACAAAATTATTCACGTAGTAGGCTATGATTTAGGCCAACGAGTAACCGGCTTTGTGCACCCATCTAAAAAGATTTATTACAACGACACTTTAGTGCCTTATGATTTTAATATCGAAAAGGCGAAAAAACTTTTGGCAGATGCCGGATGGAAGGACAGCAACGGCAATGGCACCTTAGATAAAATGATTAACGGCCAACTCACCGAGTTCAATATTATGTTTACCTACAACAGTGGCAACGATGCCAGACGCGATGCCGCTCTTATTTTTAAAGAAGCGGCCCGCGAAGCCGGTATCAGTGTAGATCTGGGGCCGCGGGGGAGCAGTATTTACCTGCAAAATCAAAAGAACCACAACTTTGAAATGTTTTACGGAGCCTGGATTAGTGGAGTGGGCGAAAGTGACCCCAAACAGATATTTCACACAGAATCTATCAATGGCGGCAGTAACTACTGCTACTTTGGCAATGCTGAATCGGATGCTATTATTGACGCACTGCGCAGCGAAATGGATCAAAGCAAAAGAGTGTACTACTACAAAAAACTACAGGCTATTATTTTTGACGAGTGCCCTTATATTTTCCTAAGCGCTCCGAAAGAAAGAATAGCTATCAGCAAGCGGTTTAACGATGTAGAAACAAGTCCTTTGCGGCCGGGCTTCTTTGAAGAAACATTTACCCTGAGAGACTAATTTGAGGACTGTTAGAGATCTTACATGCTAAAATATATTTTCAAAAGGGTTTTATTCTTTATCCCTACCATTTTTGCCATTTCGCTGCTGACGTTTGTGCTGATGTCGAATGCTCCCGGAGATCCGGTAGAAAACATGCTCACCCGAAATCAAGGAGGAGAAGGCGGTCAATCGGCCGATAAAATTGCCGGAGAAAAAGCTTACGACAATTTGCGCAAGAAATTGGGACTCAATTTGCCCATGTTTTATTTCTCGCTGTCCAGCAAGGCCTCTTCTGACACGCTGTACAAAATAGCCAAGCCCGACTATCGCAAAACATTAGAGCGACTGAGCTACGAAACCGGTAACTGGCCATTAGTGCAAGAGTATTACCAAAGTGTTCGTCAATTGGAGTTTGCCATTTTAGATCTCCCGAAAGATACCTCTACCGTTACCCCGCTGATTGTACTGCGTTCCGCCATCAGCAATCTTTATTTGAATTATCAGGATGCAGTGATCACTCACTCGTTAGACAATATGACGAAGGTGATGGATCAACACCCCTCTCTGCAATCGGCTTTGCCCGCTCTCAAAAATACCGCGGGAGCATACGCCAATCTGATGCACCACAAAACTTTTTGGAAGAATTATATTCCCTCTCTTTTTTGGAATGGCACTAAATGTCAGTACCACCGGTGGCTTTTCGGTGACGCTCCGTGGTTTTCAAAATCAGATGACGAAACGCTTTCTTCCGGTTTTCTCCGAGGCGATTTTGGGATCTCTTATTTTGCCAAGCGACCGGTAAGTTCTATGATTTGGGAAAGTATATGGTACACCATGCTGATCAGCTTTGTAGCCATTTTACTCACCTACATCATTTCCATTCCATTGGGGGTTTACTCGGCTGTAAATAAAGATACTACAGCAGACCAAGTAATCAGTACCTCTTTATTTGTGTTGTATTCTCTTCCTAATTTCTGGATCGCTACCCTCGGCATTTTCTTTTTATGCGGAGGGGATTATCTAAATATTTTCCCTCCCACCGGAGTGGCAGATATTGATGCCTCAGACCCGTTGTTTCTGAAAATCGGGATGCAGGCCTATTATTTGGCACTGCCGCTTATTTGCTGGACCTATGGCTCTTTTGCCTACCTCTCCCGCCAAATGAGGGGAGGTATGTTGGCGGTGCTTCGTCAGGATTATATCCGCACTGCACAGTCAAAAGGATTGGAAAAGAAACGGGTAGTTTGGAAACACGCTTTTAGAAATTCACTATTGCCGGTTATTACCATTTTCTCTTCAGTTTTTCCGGCCATGATTGGTGGCTCCGTAGTGCTTGAATTTATTTTTACCATTCCGGGAATGGGGAAACTTGGTTTTGGGGCGGTGCTGCAAAGAGACTATCCGGTTATCTTAACAGTAACTATGTTCTCCGCCATACTTACCCTGGTAGGATATTTAGTTTCTGATATTCTGTATGCCGTAGTTGATCCGAGAATTTCGTATTCAAAAAAATAATTGACCAAGAACTGATACATGAGTGGGAATAAGCCAAATAAACAAGCGGGGCAAAGTTACTGGGCAACGGTAGGCCGACAGTTTGGGAAGAAAAAAGTAGCAGTAGCCTCTTTGTATATCGCCTGCTTTTTGGCATTGGTGGCCTTGTTAGCTCCATTTCTGGCCAACGAAAAACCGTTGATGTGCAAGTATGATGGCAGTATATATTTCCCGGTGTTCAAACAAATAAGCGTTGATTTTGGCTTGGGTCAGTTTCCCAAAGAGTTGAACAACGTGGACTGGAAAGATTTGAATTTTGATTTTGCCATCTGGCCACCGGTTCCCTATTCACCGCTTAATCAGGATGCCAAAAATATTCACTCGGTTAGCCCGTTAAAAGGGCAAAATGTTCCCTCGAAAAGATGGTACCATTGGGCAGGCACCGATGAGTTAGGTCGCGATGTATTGGCCGGCCTAATCTACGGCACCAAAACTGCTTTCACGGTAGGGATTGTGTCTATGTTTATTTCCACTATCATCGGTATTTTCTTTGGAGCATTAGCCGGATTTTTCGGGGATGAAAACTTTAAGGTGAGCCGAGGTCGCCTATGGCTCAATATTATTTTCTTTTTCTTGGGGCTATTCTATGCCTATGGGGTTCGCGGATATATTTTATCCGATGCCTTGTCCAATTCTTTAGCTGATTTTATGTGGCAGTTTGTGATCAGCCTTTTCATTTTCATGGGTATTATGGGAATCGCCAATCTGCTTGCGAGTGTCCTTAAAAAAATACCCCCTCTTGCCAAGCAGGTGTCGTTTCCCTTAGATATGATGATTTCGCGCGGTATCGAAATCTTAGTTTGTATTCCTACCTTCTTCCTGATATTGTTAGTGTTGGCGACTATCAAAAAACCCAACATTTACATCATCATGGTTATTATTGGACTTACTTCCTGGACGGGAATTGCCCGTTACATTCGGGCAGAGTTATTGCGTATTCGCAATTTGGAATACATCGAAGCGGCTCAGGCTTTAGGATACAGCGGTTGGCGGATTATGTTGCGCCATGCTATCCCGAATGCACTTTCTCCGGTATTGATTGCCGTTGCCTTTGGTATCGCCTCTGCTATTTTGGTAGAGTCCACCCTCTCTTTCCTCGGTTTTGGCAGTGGCGAAATGATTACTTGGGGGTCTTTACTATCCAGTGCCCGAGCTACCCCCAGCGCCTGGTGGTTAGCTATTTTCCCGGGCTTTGCCATCTTTATCACGGTTACTGTATTCAACCTGATAGGAGAAGGTCTCACGGATGCTTTAGATCCGCGCTTAAAGCAATAATCCATCTTTCATTTTTTAAATGCTTAGTTTTGGACGAATGAGATTTCTGTCTGTATTATTTTCAGTTTGTTGGTGCTTGCATGCCACAGCACAAGAGGTGGAAATCTCAAACCCCTCCAAGCTGCCTGCTAAAACCGGGAAGTTTAAAATCATCGGGAAAAACAATGACGGTATAGTGGTTCGGCTATACGGTACAGAAGATGTGGTCAATGTATATAACGAGGATATGAAACTGGCTTTCTCAAAAACGCTGGGTTTCAAAAATCAGGATGGCCTACTACAAAATATACTGTTGAATAAAACCGGTGCTGTAGTTTTTTATCTGACGCAGGATAAGAAATTCTCGGTGCTCTTAGCCCAACCGGTCAATTCAAAATTTATGGAAATGGGGAAACCGGTGGTCATAGATACCATATATGACCATCGCGATTTGGTAGCCGCTAATCTCCGTTACAGCCTCTCAACCGATCAGAACTATCTTTTTATCTATTACCCCTTTTTTGAAGGAAGCACGGTGCAGACCATTCGCTACATCTGTGTAGATCATGCGTTGCATACCCTTTATAATCGCAATGTGCCAATCAACAGAAACGAAAAGGAGTTGTACGAATTAAAGGCTTTAGTAGATAATGAAGGCAATGCTACCATAGCACTAAAGCCGGAGTTGGCGGGTAACAGTGAGGAATTTGATGTGTTCAGAATAACAAAAGACGGAGATTTAAAGCTGTACAGCATTATTACTAATCGCAAATTTTTCGGCTCTGCTTTTCTCGAAGTGGACGACAAAAACAAAGCACTGAATCTATGTGCCTTTTATGATGATGGGAATCAGAAAGGAGAAGCAGTGGCCAACGGATTCTTTTTCGGAACCTATAATCCGGAGACCGGAGAAACCCTCAGCGAGCGCTATTTGCCTTTCTCTTCCGCTTTTATGACTGAGCTAACGGGACGAGACATGGGCAATAAAAACTGGTTGTACACTTTCAATATCAGAAAGACGGTACTGCGAAATGATGGCGGTGCGCTTATTATTGCTGAATCTTTTATAAAAGATACCAGAGAGTCTGCCGTACCGGTTGGTATTCAGCCGGGGTTCAACAGCTATCGAGAATCTAACATCTATCAGTTTAACGACATCATTGCTTTTTCATTTAATGCAAAGGGAGAAATGGAGTGGAACAGCATTATGAAAAAAAAGCAGGCAAGTGAAGATGATAATGGCGCATACTCTTCCTTTTTGTTGATGAATCAGAAAGACAAACTACGGTTTTTATATCTGGATGATATCAGTACCTCCGGGGCATTAATGCAATATATACTCAGCAGCGATGGAAAAACAGAACGCAAAAACATCCTAAACCAGGAAGATCACGACTTGATGTTTTTACCCAAGTTAGGCCGACAACTCTCTCCCGCAGAGGTGGTGCTGCCGAGTTACACAAATGGGACTTTACAATTAGTGAAAATAAGTTTCTAAATCTCTTGATGTGTTCCGCTTTTTCCAGTCAAATAATCCCGGAGTTGTTGTTTTCTACTGGATTTACCTAATTCTTTTTCGCCTATTCTTTTTCTTTTCTTCATACCATAGCGATTTTGTTTTTCAACCGAACGAACCGCTCAGTCATTTTTTATTTGGGCTGCTGCCAATCGTTCCGCTAAAGTTAGAAATCACTTCTCTTTTTCTTTCGGCTCTGCTCACTTTTATTCAGGCAATTCTCATAAACGGAATAGTGAATGAAAACAAAATGACTTCCAAAAAGAATTACTTAGCCGGCTTGTTGTTTATTATTTACTCCTCTTTCTTTCAGCAAACATTAATGCTTAGTCCTGCTTCTTTAGCCTTTACGTTTATTATCCTTTCTGTGGGAGCTATTTTCCGTCTCAGCAAAAAAGAAAAAGCGTACAGCGATGTGTTTGACGTAGGTTTTTTGGCTGCGGTGGCCTGTCTGTTTTATTTTCCTGCTGTCATCTTTATCTTTTTTGCTTACATCGCCATGGGAAGTGTGCGCAGTTTCAGCTACCGGGAATGGACTGCCGTATTATTGGGCTTTATTTCCCCTCTTTTCTTAACTTTCACTTATTACTATTTTACGGATACCGAACTGCGCAATTTCCTGCCCTTTTCGCTTTTTAACGGAGCGGTGGTAACCTCCATGGAATGGATCATGATTGCGACATTCGCCATTTGCTCATTCATCGCTTTCGTGATGTTACAGGGAGTGCTTTACTCCTCGCTTATTCAAGTGCGCAAGTTTACTACACTGCTTATTGCCTTATTCATTCTTTTTGCGTTGGCGATTTTGCTGCAAAGAGATTTCAGTTTGAGCCATCTTATCCTGCTTACTTTGCCGTCTGCTATTATATCTGCTATGGTTTTTCTGCAAATGAAACGAAAAGTGATGATGGAAGTGATTCATTTAATCCTAATTTTGCTGGTGTTATCCGGGCAATATTTGCCCTTGTTCAATATTCTTTAAATTCTAAAAGCCTTATGAAATTCGGAGTTGTTGTTTTCCCCGGTTCTAATTGTGACAAAGATATACATCACGTGCTCAGTAAAGTGGTAGGTTGCGAAACGCGATACTTGTGGCACAAAGATTCAGACCTGGAAGACTTTACTAAAGACGACTGTATTGTTCTGCCGGGGGGATTTAGCTATGGTGACTATCTGCGCACCGGAGCCATTGCCCGATTTTCTCCTATCATGGAAGCGGTAAAAAAATTTGCGGATGAAGGAGGCAAAGTATTGGGTATTTGCAATGGTTTTCAGATTCTCTGCGAATCGAATCTTCTTCCGGGAGTATTGCTGCAAAATAACAACATGAAATATGTGTGCAAGAATATTTACCTGAAACCATACACCAATAAATCGCTGCTCACTTGTAAGATTTCTGAAGATGCTGTTTTGAAAATTCCTATTGCACATGGTGATGGTCGGTATTACTGCGATGATGCCACCTTGAAAGAGCTTTATGATAACGATCAGATTCTCTTTAAATATTGCGATGAAAATGGAGAAATTACTCCGGAGTCGAATCCCAATGGCTCTTTAGATAACATAGCCGGTATTTGTAATGCCGGAAGAAATGTTTTTGGCATGATGCCTCATCCCGAAAGATCTTCGGAAAGAGCTTTGGCAAATACCGATGGCAAAATTTTATTTGAATCGCTCATCAGTAAAGTGTTGGAAATGACGGTGACCTTTAGTTAGGCAATTGTCTTTCCGCATCCATTCTATTACCGCCAATCTTGTGAACTGGAAAATAAAATTAGTACTGCTTTTTGCGCGTTTGCGCAAACCTATTGATTCGACCAGTGTTACTAGCATTTCCGCTTTGCGCAGAAAGTCCGATAGAGCTGCTTGGTTAGGTTCTGTGTTGTTCGACAAAAAACTTCCCGTTAGCACCATTACTGATTTAACCGCCAATAAAGTCCCTGTCCGGCTTTACAAAAACAGCAACCGCTCTCAGCAGCGAGTAATCGTTTATTATCACGGAGGTGGGTTTGTGTTATATGGAATTTATTCCCATGATTACGCTTGCCGGAGACTGTGCCGAATGAATGACTGCATTGTAGTGTCGGTGGATTATCGCTTAGCTCCCGAACATCCTTGGCCGGCTGCACATGAAGATGCTTTCGCAGCACTGCAATGGGTACGAGAAAATATCGCAGCATACGGAGGGAATGCCGAAGACTTAGTACTGGCGGGAGATAGTGCCGGAGCAAATCTTTCTGCCTGTATGGCTCATCGCTGTAAAAAGGCAAACATTCCGCTCACCGCACAGGTGCTTATTTATCCGTGGGTGGATGGCAAATTGAATAATCCATCTATCGAAAAGAACGGGAAGGACTATTTGTTGGAAAGGGATACTATGTTTTGGTTTCAGAAGCAGTACACCCCGCGTAAGGAAGATCAATGCTTGCCTGAATTGTCCCCATATTACGAAACAGACTTTACAGGGCTGGCTCCTGCGTTTATTCTTACGGCACAGTTAGATCCGCTAAAAGACGATGGATATAAATATCATCAACAACTAAAAGATGCCGGAAACGTGGTTCGCTATCAGGAATACCCGTATTTGTTTCACGGCTTTTTTAATATTCCCGGGGTACACCCCTTGGCAATGAAATCATATAGTGATGTACGCGAGTTTCTGAAGAGCGTATAGGCGAGTTGCTACGGTTATGGAGCGGTTTCGATTTTGGTAACCGGCACTTCATTTTCACCGCTGCCCCAAGTAGTGTTAGGGGTACTTCCCATTTTAAATTCAAGATTTCCCCCGTTTACTACGTCTTTATATGTCAAGTAGCTTTTGGTGTAAGAGTACCCATTCAAATTAGCGCTTTGAATATAGCTGTTGCCTTGGCTGTTGTCGGTAGTTTGTATGGTAAATGTCTTTCCG
>CAZQYO010000002.1:0-29664 GCA_964597415.1 uncultured Chitinophaga sp. | reverse complement strand
GTTTTCAAAATGAACAATGACTTTATCAAAAAGCGGAGAGCCGATTGCATAATGATCACTGGCCGGACAAACCGGGTAAAAGCCCATAGCGCTAAAAACATACCAAGCACTCATCTGCCCGCAGTCCTCATTACCGGAAAGACCATCCGGCTTATCAGCATACATCTCGTTCATTATTCTTCGAATCATGTTTTGTGTTTTCCAAGGTTGGCCGGCATAATCGTATTCATAGGCAATTTGGTGGCTGGGTTCATTGCAGTGCACATACTGGCCTATCATTCCGCTAATATCCTGTGCTTTGTGCCCCGTTAGTTTTGAAGAGGTAGTAAAAAGAGTATCTAAGAAGTGGGCTAATTTTTCTTTGCCTCCCAATAGTTTTATATGTCCGCTCAAATCTTGCGGTACATAAAAACTGTATTGCCAGGCGTTTCCTTCTGTGTAGTTGTAATCTACTTTGTAGGGATCAAAAGGCGACATAAAGCGGCCATGACGAGGTCGCATAAAACCGGTGGAGGCATCAAACAAGTTCCGATAGTTTGTAGCGCGATGAATGAACTTTTCATAAACTTCATTTTTACCCATTTGCTTTGCCATCTGTGAAATACACCAGTCATCAAAAGAAAACTCCAGTGTTTTAGAAACGCTTTGCCGGAGAAATCGCTGTTTGATATAGCCGAATTTACTGTAGTCATCCCAACCTGAAGTGTTGAGAAAAAAGGAGATGGAATTCAGAAAATGTCCGGGTCGCTTATTCGCTTTTAATTCCTTTCTGCTGTCTGCGGCACTGTGCACCATTGCGTCTAATGCGCTATCGGCATCAAAGGATCGAATGCCTTTTAGATAAGCATCGGCTATCACCGGCACGGAATGATACCCAATCATACAGTAAGTTTCATTTGAAGATAATTCCCATATAGGCAACAGACCTCCCTGCTGATATTCTGTAATAAATGTGTTTACAAAATCACCGGTTCGCTGGCGGTCAATTAACGTAAGCAACGGATGAAGTGCCCGATAAGTATCCCATAATGAAAAAACGGTGTAATACGTAAAATCATGCGTTTCGTGAATCGCGAAATCTCTCCCTCTATATTTGCCATCTACATCCTGATATACATTCGGAGCAATCATGCAATGGTAAAGGGCAGTGTAAAAAATACGCTTGTGCTGTACATCAGATGTTTCCACTTCAATTTTTGCTAACGCTTTGTTCCAATCATTTTCAGCATTGCGTTTTACTTTCTCGAAATTAAAATCGGGTTGTTCTGCCTCTAAGTTATTTCGCGCACCGGCTATGCTCACTCCCGAAATTCCCACCCTTGCATAAATTACTTCTCCGGCAGCCGTTTCAAATTGAACATAGGCCTTCAACCGGCTTCCTGTTTTATGCTTTGCCTCTTTTGAAACTATCCCGGCTTTGGCAATGCCTGATTTTTTAAAAGGTTTTGAAAATTGAATGACGAAATACAACATTTGGTTTGGTGCCCATGCGGAACTCACCCGGTAACCCGATATTTCGCGATTGCCGGTGATAGTGATTTCTCCGTGTTTCACCCGATCGCGGTGGGTCAAATCGAGAATAATGTTGGAAGCCGCAGACTCGGGGAAAGTATATTTTTGTAATCCTGTTCGTGTGGTGGCTGTCAGTTCCACTTTTACTTTTGGCTTATCTAAATAGACTGTGTAATAACCGGCACTCGCCTTTTCGCTTTCCTTTTTGAAAGTAGAAGAGTATTGATCTTTATTCCATTTTATCTTTCCCGTAGTCGGCACCAGCAGCACATCACCATAATCAGAACCACCGGTACCACTCAAGTGCGTATGACTGAATCCGTAAATTATTGTGTCAGAATAATGATAGCCCGAACAGCCATCCCAACCTTTCAAGCGCGTATCGGGGCTTAACTGCACCATGCCAAAAGGCACGGTTGCTCCAGGAAAGGTATGACCGTGACCACCCGTGCCAATAAAAGGATTTACATATTGGACAAAGTCCGTTTGCGCAAAAATCTGTAGCGGAATAAACAGGAGCAATAAAATCTTTTTCATAACATAGAATTCTACTCAGTGGTAAAGGTCAATGACTCACTTTTGCCACTTCACCTTTATTATAATTCAAAGCCCACCAACCGTAAAATGCTAAGTAGGCAAAACAAAGCGGTGCAACAAGGTACGAAGTTTTAATGCTGCTTACATCGGCAATCCATCCTTGCAAAGGCGGAATTACCGCACCACCCAGTATCATCATAATAAGAAAGGCCGAACCTTGTGAAGTGTACTCTCCCAAATTTTTAACCGCTTGCGCAAAAATACAGGGCCACATCACCGAGCACCAAAGTCCGCCACTCAGAAAAAACATCAGGGAGAGATGGCCGGTAGTCATAAGTCCACCCGCCATACTGAGCATAGCCGCTACGGCAAAGGTCATGAGCATGCGAGCTGAATTTTCAATCGTAAAAAAAGTTACCGCAACCATCAGCAACACAAATCCTAAATAAGGTAAAAACACTGCAATAATATTTAACTCCGGGAAGTTGCGCGCCTTAAAATAGTTTACTCCATATACCACTGCAAAAGCCAGAAAGGGCAACACCGCCAATAAAACTTTCCTAAGACTTTTGCTCTCCGTGATGGCTTCGGCTGAACCCGCCCAGCGCCCCATCATCAGACTACCCCAATAGAGCGAAATAAATGGGAAAATAAGATGGCTGGCATAGCCTCCGTATTCAGGAGTTTTAAGCAAAGCGCCCATGTTGCTCTGCAAGGTTACCTCCACTCCTACATACAAAAAAATAGCTATCATTCCCAATACCAATTGCGGATGCCGAAGCGCATCAAATGAAAAATTCTTCTCTCCTTCTTTCTCTTTCTCCTTGATATTCATAGAGCGCAATACAAAAGCGAGAGAAAGAAAAAGTACAATAAGGAGGATATAAAGACGGTCAACACTTTTCAGTTGTACTTCCGTATCGGAACCTCCGGTAGCAAAAAAGCCGCCAAACAAAAAGTAAGCTACAATCAATGGGCCAATGGTTGTACCAAACGAATTCACTCCTCCGGCTAAGTTTAGCCGATGCGCTCCGGTGCGTTCATCTCCTAACAGAATTACAAAAGGATTTGCGGCCGTTTGCTGTAAACAAAATCCGAGGGCGATAATAAAAAAAGAAGAGAGGATAAGTCCATAACTGCCGATATGCAAGGAGGGAATCATACACAATGCTCCGATGGCCGAAATAATTAGACCGATAGAAAAGGATTTCGCATAGCCATGTTCATTCACAAAATCGCGCTTGCGAATAAATGTGTAGAGAAACAACAACAGCGAGCCGATAAAATAGCCGCCATAGAAAGTGGAATCAATTAGTTGCGACTGAAACTGCGACAACTGAAAATGCTCTTTGCAAAACGGAATAAAGATGCCATTGCTGGCGGCTAAGAATCCCCAGAAAAAGAAAATAGAAACAACCGCATAAAAGGTGGAACGTGTTTGCATACGCTTAGGCTTTTAAATATTAATGGTAGGCAATTTGAATCATTCCATTGATAGAAAGAATCCATATTTTATCAAATAGTTACCTAACCGTACACTGCTCCCTCTGTGTATATGTGCCATGAATGGAGCATGTAGTTTAATGAAATAGCCGGGGGAGTCGGCAGAAGACCTAAGTAGTTATAGCAACCAGTTTCGATGAAAATCTCATTAGCGGAATGCTGAAGGTTGGGCAGAGTAATAATCTGTCATTTTTATAGAAACCAAGACTTCCGAATTTGGAACTACAGTTTTTCCTATAACTATTGTGCTTTGCCTAAAACCTTCTATGTGCATTTCACTGATTGTGTATCTTTGTAAGCAGATTAAATGATTCATTATTGACAGCTTTGGATAAGAGTTAATAGGTCATCTTATCCATTCAGGAGAAGTGGTTTTACACTCTGCACTTTGAAGGAGTAGGAATCGCCTCCTACTCTTCTGAATTTACATTTTCTACTTGAATCTTAAAAGGTGCTTAAATATGAAATTATTAGACCAATACAATTCTGTCAGAAAATACACTGAGGAGATTTGCTCTCCTTTAGAAATTGAAGATTTCGTAGTGCAACCCATCGTAGATGTGAGTCCACCAAAATGGCATCTCGGTCATGTTACCTGGTTTTTTGAAACCTTTGTATTATCACCTTACTTGCCTCGATATAAGTTATTTGCCCCCCAATTCAATTACGTTTTTAATAGTTATTATGAAACAGTTGGTGCGCGTGTAATCCGCACAGATAGAGGTAATTTAAGCCGCCCCACTGTGGCAGAGGTGTATGCTTATAGAAAATATGTGGATAGGGCTATGAAAAGGCTATTGAATAATCAGGTATCAAAGGCGATGGAGGAAGTGATCTATGTTGGACTTCATCATGAACAGCAACATCAAGAACTTTTAATGACAGACATTAAATACATCCTGGGCAATAATCCATTATTTCCACCGTATAAAATTTCCGCCACATCCGAGAAAAAGGAAAAGAGAAAAGTGGAAAAAGACGAAGACCATTTTATAAAGATTAAAAAGGGAGTCTATGAAATTGGCTTTGAGGGGAAGGGATTCTGTTTTGATAATGAACGAAGCAGACATTCCGTATATCTCCCAGATTTCTCCATCTCAAAAGACTTAATTACCAATAGGGAATGGATGGAGTTTATAAAATCAGAGGGGTACAAGAACTTTAACTATTGGCATTCAGACGGATGGAATTGGGTAAAGACCAATCACATAACTTCTCCATTTTATTGGCATTGGGTAGAGGGAGAATGGTATTACTATAATTTACAAGGCTTACAAAAAGTAAATCCGGAAGAGCCGGTTTGCCATATCAGTTTTTACGAGGCTGCGGCCTTTGCCGCCTGGAAAGAAATGCGATTGCCTACTGAGTTTGAATGGGAAATTGCCGCTAAATTATTCAAGTGGGGAGCGCGATGGGAGTGGACGAACAGCGCCTACTTGCCCTACCTGGGATTTTCGAAAGCCACCGGTGCTCTTGGAGAATACAATGGTAAATTTATGGTCAACCAAATGGTATTGCGAGGTGCCTCAGAAGTAACGCCACCGAATCATAGCAGAATTACCTATCGTAATTTTTTTCAACCCGAACTGCGCTGGCAATATACAGGCCTTCGATTAGCTAAATAAATGGATCAATTTTATAAAGACATACTGGAAGGATTAAAGTCCACCCCCAAATATTTACCCTCTAAATATTTATATGATAAAAATGGGGATGAGCTATTTGAAAAAATAATGGCCTGTGATGAATATTACCTCACTAATTGTGAAATGGAAATATTTACTCATCAGCACCAAGCCCTGGCAGATATAATTTTGACAAAGAATCCTACTTGGGAAGTAGTCGGGTTTGGTCCCGGCAATGCCGTCAAAGCGAAGTTTCTAATAGCCGAATTGTTGAGGAGAAAAGCAATAGGCACTTATTACCCGATTGATATTTCGGAAAATATCATTCACCTTTTAAAGGAGACCTTGTCACAGGACTATCCTGATTTACCGGTTTATGGATTGAATGGCGACTATTTGAAAATGCTGGAGAAGGTAAATACAATTTCTCGCAAGCCTAAGCTGATATTGTTTCTCGGAGCCAATATTGGCAATTTCAAATTTGATCAAACACAGGCCTTTTGCAATAAATTGGCTGCTCTGCTATCTAAGGGAGATTTAGTATTAATCGGTTTTGATTTAAAAAAGAACCCTGCAAAAATTTTGGCGGCTTATAATGATGCCTCCGGTTATACCCGTCAGTTTAATTTGAATTTATTGCATCGTATAAATACTGAATTGGGAGCTGATTTTAAGCTGCACCAATTTGAGCACTACGCCATGTATGACCCCGATACAGGGGTTTGCAAAAGCTACTTGGTTTCGTTGAGCAATCAAACGGTCAGCTTGGGAAATACCCAATTCATTCATTTCGCGGAGAATGAAACGATCTTTATGGAAGTATCGCAAAAATTCACACTATCCGAGTTAGATGAAATTGCGTGGAAAGGCGGCTTCACTCCTGTAGCTAATTTTTTCGATAGCCAAAAATATTTTGTAGATGCCCTCTGGGAATATACCGGTAGTAAAAATAGTTGATAGGTTATTTTAAACAAATCAACGAGCAAATGTTCGTGCCGATTGCGTGAGATTTTCGGGCAGCAGAAAAGGTTCCCGTGGCACTGACCTCTGATAAAGCGGGCTATCCAATTTCTCTCCGCGACTAACTTCTTTAGTCCAACGTGAAACAGGCTTCTGATAAGGCGGGTTACTCAATTATGTAAAGAAATAATTAAATGCTTTGGCACTCATTTTTAATTTAGATTCACGCGCTATATAGCCTCTGATATGCAAAATGAAATTGAAGACCTGCTTCGCACTGCCAAGGAGTTTAGGAAAAAGAGAAACCCGGAAGGATTAAAGTTTGCGGAAAAAGCCTATGACCTTGCCCGAAAAGGGAATTATATTCCTCTGCTGATTGATTGCTTTAGGGAGCGGCTCAATTATTCTTTTAGTGTACTTTCTGACTATGAGGGGGCGGCTAAACTTGCCGAAGAACTGCTGGAAGTGGTAAATAAAGAGGAATACCCCGAAGCAACTGCACAAGCATGGAACAGCTTAGGCATTAAAAGTGATATAACCGGTGACTACATTGCCTCGCGCGATTATTACCTGCTGACCATAGGGCTGCTGGAAGAGTATAAAGAGATTACTCCGAAAGGTGTTTCTACTCTCGCCAATGCGCTATATAACCTCAGCAAACTTTTTATTCAAATAAATGTAGGGGAGGAACATCTCGAATACTTGGCAAAATCGGATAAGCTATTTGCCTCCATCAACGATAGTACGGGACAGGCCAGAGTGTGGAATCTGAAAGCCACTCTATTACCCGACAGTGCTCCTATGCAGGAACGATTACAACTTTTTGAAGAAGCATTAAAGCATTTTGAAAAGGGCGATGACCTCACCGGTTATGCTTCGTGTTTAGCCAATGTAGGCTTCGCACACTGTCATCTAAAGGATTTTGAAATAGGAATTCCGATGATGTTAGATGCCTATGAACGATTGAAAAAGTTAAACAACCTCCCCATGCTCGGTTTTCTGTTGCATCAAATTGCAGAAGCAGAGCGAATGAGAGGTAATCATAAAGCCGCATTGGACTATCTGCAACAAGCCGAGGAAACACTTTTAAAAGCGGAAGCGAAAGTATTTCTCAATGTGTTGTATAAAGGATGGGCTACTACCCTGGCCGACATTGGAGATTATGAAGGAGCATATAAGAAGTTGCTGAATTTTGTGGATCAAGTCACCGAGCGTATTGGATTTGACCGGCACGCAGCGGTGGCTGAAGCTAAACTCCGTTTCGAGTTGGAAAAAAAGGAGAAGGAATCTGCATTACTGAAAAAGAAAAATATTGAGATAGAGCTTTTTAATGAGCGATTACAGCAGTCTAACGCAGAACTTAATCAGTTTGCTTATGTGGCCTCACACGATTTGAAGGAGCCGCTCAGAATGGTGAGCAACTACATGCAGCTATTAGAGAAGAGTTTACAAAGTAACCTGAATGAAGATCAGACTGCATATATCCATTTTGCTTCGGATGGTGCCAAGCGAATGTATTCCCTCATTGATTCACTGCTGCTTTTTTCAAGAGCTACGGTGGATACGGCTCTTCAAGAAGTGGACCTGAACGATGTGTTGGATGAAGTGAGCAGAACCGTTACCGGCAGTAACTCCCGTCCGGTAGATATTGAGGCTATGGAACTCCCTTATGTGTTGGCCGACTATCATCAAATGGTGCAGGTGTTTCAAAATTTAATAGCCAACGCGGTGAAGTATAACGATAAAGAAATAGTGAAAATACGAGTGACGGGGGTTGCAGATTCAGATTTAAGAATGCACCAAATTACCATAGCCGATAACGGAATTGGAATACCGCTGCAACATCGCGAAAAGGTATTTGACCTTTTTAAACGACTTCATCACAAAGAACAGTATTCCGGTACAGGCATCGGTCTTTCTATCTGCAAAAAAATAATCAGCCAAACCGGTGGTCGCATCCGAATAGAAGATAGTGAACTGGGAGGAACAGCATTTGTATTCACTCTTCCGGCTCCTCGTTAAGTTCAATTCCTGTCTTTTATTCTTCGCTGTAATGAGTGGTATCCGCGTCCATACCGTAAATCAAAGCCCAAAGTGGTTTTACATTATAGGTATAATGATTGTAGCGATTAGAAAGTATAATAATAGTGCTGGTATCTCGGATGTTGCGATAAAAGACGGTGTTGTTTCCATGCCACCAACCATTGTGATAGACTAAGAAATGCTGTCCGATTAGCCGCCAACCGTAGCCGTAATTTCTTATTCCCGGTTTTTCAAAACTGCGCGGTTCGTAGGCCTCTTTCATCATTTCCTGTGATAAGAGTTTGCCCTGATAGAATGCCTGATCCCAGATAAACATATCATTCACGGTGGAATAAACGCCCTTATCTCCCACTACTCCGTCAAAGCAATCGTCATATTGTATTTCCCATTTCGAATTGTAACTGACCGCTATTTTTCTATCCGAGGTATCGGCATAGTCATAAATAAATGTACGCTTCATGCCTAAGGGTACAAAAAACGTTTCTCGCATAAAATCTTTAAACCGCTTCTTCGATACCTTTTCAATAATCGAAGCCAGCAACAGGTAATTGGTGTTGCAGTATTCAAATTTCCGATTCGGCAAAGCATACCTCGCAGGCTTCTGCTTTTTCATTATATCTATTACTTGTGCATTGGTCAGGTATTCCCCACGTCCGCATTTCCCCGAACAGAAGTAGAGATAGTTGGGCAAACCCGATCGGTGGCACAGCAAATCTTTTACTCTGATTTCCGGATAGGGGAAACCCGGAAAGAATTTTTGGAGCGTATCGTCTAACGAGAGCAGGTGGTGCTCGGCACACCATAAAATGGCTGTCGCTGTGAAAGTCTTTGAAACAGAGGCTAACTGAAAAGCAGCAGTATCGCGCATTAAATCTTTGTTTCGGTAGTTGCAATAGCCAAAACATTTTTCATATACCGGCTCTCCTTTTAAAGCAATCAGCACGCTGCCGCTGAAACCATTTTCAACACTTCGGTTTGTAAAAAAAGTATCTAATGAATACGCCAGCGCTTTATTTCTAAGATCGCTCGAATCGGCTCCAGGTTTCTTTTTGGCAGTAGTGGAAAGTGGGTGAAGTGATTTGTCGGGTTTCAAATAAAAGAAAGCGGCAAGCACACCGGTTAGCAATAGCAGAGGAATCAATTTTTTCACAGGCGGGAAATTAAAAAGGGAGGTCGGCTTTTCAGAATCGCTTTTCACAATATTTGAAAACCCTTGCAGTGATTTTGACGGAGAATAAAACGAAGGCTCTTAAATTGAACCTACTCCTCCGTATTTACATCGGCCAAGTTCTCGAAGGTCTTCAGTTGGTTGAGTACACTCCACACAAATTGAGTGTGGTAGTTATTAGCATTAGACTTGTTGCCCAGTACAATTACCGTATATCCATCTTTCAAGTCACGGGCAAATACATTGTTGCTGCCATGCCATAAGCCGTTGTGGTAAATGAGATACGACTTGTCAGGCTGCTTGATCATGCGCCAGCCATAACCATAGTTTTTTTCTTTTTCGTGAACAAAAGAATAACGGTCTAAACTGCGCGGCTTATAAGCCTCCTGAAGTGTTTCGGCTGAAAGTATTAAGCCGGAACGAAGAGCATTATCCCATTTCAGCATATCGTTTACAGAGGAGTAAATTCCTTTGTCGCCATACACGCCATCATATATACCATCTTTCCATTCCCGCCATCTGCCTTCGTAGCTGATGGTGCGGCAGCAGGATCCTGAATCTTCGGGAGTATATACATAAGTGTTCGTCATTCCCAAAGGGGCGAAAAACACATCGTGCATAAATTTCTTGTAGTTGATGCCGGTTACTTTTTCTATGATAGAGGCCAGCAAGGCATAGTTCGTGTTAGAATACAAGAATAAGCGGTCGGGGCGGCAACGCACATCCGGTTTTTTGCGGATCAATAAATCCAGCACTTTGTCATTGCTGAGATACTGCACATCAGTGCCGATGAAGTATTTGTCCCAATAGATATAGTCCGGCAAGCCGGAGCGGTGCGATAAAAGAAGTTTTACAGTGATGCCGGGATATGGAAATGCAGGAAAAAATTTCTGGATAGAATCATCTAAGGATAGAAAACCTTTTTCTACCAACAACAAAATAGCAGAAGAGGTAAAAGTTTTAGTAACAGAAGCTAATTGGAAGGAAGAGGCCAAAGTCAGCGTATCTTTATCTGAATAATTGCCATAGCCGAAAGCTCCGGTGTACACAGGAATACCATCTTTAGCCACCATCACGCATCCGTTAAACCCATCGTATTTGTGCCGTTTTTGGTAAAAGGAATCAATCAGTTCACTCGCTTTACCGGTAGCTATCTGCATGATTTCCGAAGGCTCATCATAACATTCGTTAGCTACACAAGCCATAAGGCTATTATTGCCGGAGCCGCCATTTGCCGAAAGCGAAAACGCCCATACAACCGCCAGCAGTAACAGGTTTTTTTTCAAAAATTGCACGAGTATTATTTTCAGAGGAATCTCATTTTGTTTTTACTGGATTTGCGAAGATATGTTTCGTGACGAAAACTCCAAACCGGAGCTGCTTAATAGGTAGTGTGAACAGGTACACTAAAAAGGACAGCAAAATAATGAAGCACCGTTCCGCCTAACACAAACAGATGCCATATTGCATGGTGATAATGAAGCCCCTTCCAGATGTAAAAAATAATGCCGAACGTATAGCAAAGCCCTCCGGCCAGTATCCACCAAAATATTTCGATAGGCATATTATGGAGCATCGGCTTGAGCACAAATACGGCCATCCAACCCATGCCTAAGTATAGAAAAACTGAGAGTGCTTCGAACCTGCCGGTAAAAAAAATTTTATTCACCACCCCTATGCCCACAATGCCCCACATCACCGAAAGAAAAAGAACTGCGGTGTGTGGAGGAATAAATTTGGTGATAAACGGAGTATAGCTTCCAGCGATTAGAAAAAAAATACTGATGTGATCCCACACACGAAGCAGGCGCTTGGCTCCTTTGTGCTGTATGGCATGATATAAAGTAGAGGACATATACACCATCAACATTCCGAAACCGAAAATAGATACCGACCATAAAGTAGTGGCCGATCCATGTGCTGAAGCTGAAAAGAGGAGAACGGGAATACCGATAAGGCAGAATAAAATACCGGCTGCATGGGTAAGGGAGTTGGCGACTTCTTGCCGGACAGTAACAACAGGCTCATTCATGGTAACAATAGATCAAATGGCGGAAATGCGCCTACTGGTATAACGAACCACTATTCGTTTTGTTTTTGAGTTTTTCATCTTCTGCCATGCGGTTAAAAAACGATTGATGGAGGACTTATAGTTTCGCATGGATAGACCATGCGAAACTATAAGTAGGACGTTTTATGTTCCCCCGCGCTACTATTCAATATTCAAAATCGTTTTGCCTATTTGCTTTTGTGGAGTAGAAAGATTTAAAACGTAGGCTCCTTTTGCCAACTTCAATTGGCGAGCATCAATTTGAAATTCTCTTTGTCCTTTATTCATTTTGCCGCTATAGATGGTAATGGCTTTGCCCGCAACATCACTTAATTGAATCTTAATTTCCACATCGGCTTTTAATTCAAAAGTGACTTTAGTGGTATTGCTAAAAGGGTTAGGCATTACTTTTAACCCGGCAATAAAATCTTTATTCAAATCATTGATACCCGTACCGCTTTCTTTAAACATGGTAAAGTGATCGCGCACTACTCCGGTGGCATCTATTTCGCGACCATCTAAGCGGTTGCCGTTTATATCTATAATAAATGAACCACAGCAGGTATCGCAACCGTAACTGGAATACATATAGGGGTGCTGCAAGGGAGCCGAGCCATCACTGCTTCCGCTGTTTCCGTTCACTACATATACGGTTCCCTGATTGGGGTTGGTGCCTCCGGTATATTTTACAAAAGCTTGCCCCATAGAGTCAATACCGTTATTGCTTTGTACATAATTGGTGGGGTTAATATCTGCTGTGTTTCCGTAAGCACCCTTTACCAAGTAGCTCCTTTCGTACACGTGAGAGTGTCCACACACCACTAAGTCCACCCCGTATTGTTCCCATATCGGAGCAAAGTGTTGCCGCATTGCTTTCATGTACACCTCCCACCAGGCACCGGTATCGTGCGAGCCATCGGTGTAAGGCGGCTGATGAAAGTAAACGATTACCCAGGGCTTGGTGTTAGCCTGCAAATCTTGGGTAAGCCATTGGGTCATAGGCGATGAGGTGAAGGTGTTGAATGGGCTGACCCCTGTCCAGTCATCGGCAGCAGTAAATAAAGAGCCTAATTCTGAATTCAAGGAAATAAAGTGCGCATTGGCATAGTCGTAAGAGTAAAACAATTCATGCCCGGTAGGAACCCCACCCGCTTCACCGTTCTTATACACATCTACAAAATCGTAGTAAGGGCCGGTGTGAGTTAATGGGGGTTTAGGAGAGGCCACCGGTGAAATAGAGTTGTAATCGTGGTTTCCCGGAGTCGGTAAAAAAGGCAAATGCTTCATCAGTTTTTTATAGCCATACACCGAGTCGAAAACCTTGGTGATATATTCTTGTTCAGTGCCATCAGAATAGGCATTATCCCCTAACCAAATCCAGAAATTAGTTTCGGTGGTATCATAATTCACAAAGGCATCGCGCACGGCAGCTTGCTTACTGTTGCCTTTGCCAAAATCGCCTATAGCCCACACTCTGAAAGGCACTTCTGTACCGGCTATAGGAAACGTGCGAAACCAGTGAGAACTGTCAATCCCTTCTAAAAGGGTGTTGCCATCGTACACCGCATAGAAATATTTGGTGTAAGGTGCCAAAGCACTAAGTTCAACATCATGGCGGGTTACCAGCGCAGTGTCGGTAACGGTAAGATTCAAGTTTGCCAAATCTGTTCCGTACATGATTTTTGAGGTGGCGGCAGTATCGGTTCGCCACAATATTTTAATGGAAGAAGGGGTTGGGCTTTGTAAGTAGGGGCCAACGGTAATATTTACTTGTGCAGAGGCTCCTGTAAAAACACAGAAGGCAAAAGCGAGAAGAAGACTCTTTTTCATGATATGCTAATTTTTGCGCGAAGAAAGTAAATATACGTTAATCGGTTTTGCTTTGCGCTGATAATGTAAAAAAGGGAATGTAGAACAAGAGCAGTGGAAACTGCCAAGATGATTTCCAAAAATTTTTACCCGAACTCGGCAAACTATACGGGAAATGGTTTTACCAAATTCCTTAATCAGAAGGCAATAAAATCATCTGAAAATGGACTTTATTCCCAATGAAATGCCAAAAAGGCTCTTGGGGCGCAATTTATTTGCTCAAGAGTGGAAGACAGAGTCGCTCCGGCCAAAGACAAAGTAGCTTACAACAATCCTTTTCCCAATAAATATTCCGCTATCTGTACGGCATTGGTGGCTGCTCCTTTGCGCAAGTTGTCAGAAACAATCCAGCAGTTGAGTGTATTTGCCTGCGTTTCATCTCTGCGAAGGCGGCCTACGAAAGTTTCATCCTTATCGTGGGCATCAATAGGCATGGGGTATTTTAAATGCTTCACATCATCCACCACCACTACACCCGGTGATTGAGAAAGTAGTGTGCGCAGTTCCTCTAAGTCGAAGTCTTTTTCAAATTCAATATTCACACTTTCGCTATGCCCGCCTATGGTAGGGATGCGCACGGTAGTGGCAGTTACCCGGATGGAATTATCACCCATTATTTTTTGGGTTTCGTTCACCATTTTCATTTCCTCTTTAGTATAGCCGTTTTCTAAAAACACATCAATGTGTGGCAGGGCATTCATGTCAATTTGATAAGGATAAGCCATTTCGCCTTTTATTCCCGCGCGTTCATTCATCATTTGATCCACAGCTTTTTTGCCGGTGCCGGTTACACTTTGGTAGGTGGAAACCACTACGCGCTTTATTTTGTATTTGTCATGCAGAGGTTTCAACACCACCACCATCTGAATTGTGGAGCAGTTGGGGTTGGCAATTATTTTATGGGAAGCGGACAGTATTCCGGCATTCACCTCGGGTACTACTAAAGGAATATTCGCGTCCATTCGCCAAGCCGAAGAATTATCAATAACGGTACAACCGATTTCGGCAAATTTTGGAGCCAACTCTTTTGACGTGGAGCCGCCTGCACTGAAAATAGCTACATGTGGTTTTCGCTCAATAGCCGTTTGCCAGTTCACCACCTCGTAGTCGGCTCCATTAAATGACACTTTTTTGCCGACACTTTTTTCAGAGGCTACCGCAATCAGTTCCGTTACCGGAAAATTCCGTTCTGCCAATACTTGCAACATTTTAGAGCCTACCAATCCCGTGGCTCCTACCACAGCTACTTTCATTTTTTCGCGCTATTTCGTTTGAGGCTGCAATTATCGGAAAGATGCTTCAGTTCTTTACAACTTTTCGGGTAGTGTTTTTCACTTTCAGCAAGTAAATGCCTGCGGGTAAAGAAGCGACAGAAAGCACTTGCTCGCTTGAGGTGATAGGAACGCGCGTTAAAACTTTTCCGTTGATGTCCATCAGCAAAATATCCTCTCCCCAAAGAGGTGGGCTTAGTTGCACCCTCAACTCCTCCTCAATCGGATTCGGAAATATACTGAAATCAGCATACTGCTCCCCGATAGCCGGAACGGCATTAGGTAACTGCAAGGTATCACAGGGGGAATCAAAAAAGTGAAGCGTTTTTTTATTGTAATCGCTGAAAAACTGATGAGCGGCATACATGGCATCAATCTGGGTACTCATAAACACTTTTTCGGCTGCCGGCAAAGAAAGAAAATAGGGGAAAGAAAATGGGGCAGCCAATATGCGTGCAAAGATTGTATCAGAGGCGTAAAGCATATAATGGCGAACGTGCATCAAATGATTGTTCTGCAATTCGGTAAACAGATTGCCGGCCAGAGTGCTGCTGATATTTCCATCACGCATAAATCGTTCCGGATAGGCCGGTGAGCGATCTTGCAAAAAATAATTGGTGCAGATGCCACGACCTGCGAGGGTATTATGGTCAGCCAGTGCATCGGCATTTCCTTGCGGCCCCACGTTTGGATGGTTATCATATTTAGCCATGCACCATTGAATGGGAACATGAGTCATATTCATAAGCAATTGCGAGGATTGGGCACAATACGACACAGCCGCACTCCATCCAAAAAGCGTAGCCGCCACCGGGGCAAAGTTGCCCCCGTTACTCATACCCACTCCGTAATATTTAGTACCGGCATTGGTAATTCCCCGCAGCCGAAAGGTGTCCATCAGTATTTTGATATTGGCAAAGTCCACGTTGGTGACTGAATCATAAGGCAAGGGAGCCCAGCGCAGTTTACCATCACTGTCAAAGTCGGTCTGCTTGGTTATTTCTTCCGCTTCTGTAATGATAAAGCCAAACGTATCGGCCACGGCATCATGTAAAAATTGTTGGTAGTCTAACAAAGTAACCCAGTTGGAAGCCGCACCACCGGTTCCGTGAAAACAAAAAATTACCCCTTTGAATTGAGGAGGAAAATAGGAGTAAACTTCCTTTAAGGTATCGCGCCCCATGATAGATTCATGCTGAATATGGATAAAGCCAATAGCCCGGAAGTTGGCACTTACGGAAATGTTCTGTGCCGGCATCAAAAGTTTAGTGTGCCATTCGTCATTACTTTCGAGAGTAGAAATATCTCCCGACCACCGGTCAAAAATCTGATTGGTTGGAATGGCGGGGCACCAAATATCTACGGTATCGCCCGCATTATAATTTCCACTGCCGTAGCCGTTGTTTACCGTTAGAGAATAAGTTTGCCCTACAGCTATTTGCGATACCCCTGCTAAAAAGGCGAATAACAAAAGGTAGAAAAGGAAGTCTCTTTTCACTTGAAAAGTTTTAGGTTTGATAAACAGAACAAAGCAAAGTTCAATATACTATCTGAAACTATTCTACTTAATGATATGAAGTATTTATCCCTAGCACTTCTTTTGTTCATCACCACCTGTGTTTTGGGACAGCTATCCGATGATTTTACGGATGGCGATTTTACCAATAACCCGGCATGGGGTGGCAATACTTCCGGCTTCGATATTAACTCGGGCATGTTGCACAGCAATGGCCCACAAGCGGCCTCCACCATTTATCTCTCTACTCCGAATGTGCTCATAGATGGTACGGAATGGAATTTTCTACTCCGGCTCGATTTCAATCCAAGCTCTACCAATCAGGTGCGGGTATTTTTAGTGAGCGACCAAAGCGATTTGACAGGAAGCCTGAATGGTTATTTTATTCAATTTGGAGAAGCCGGAACAGCTCCCGATTCCTTAGATATTTTCAAACAAACCGGAGTTTCAGCCACTAAGATTTTTACCGGTGCCAGCGGAGTGATGACGAGTACCTCATCTAACCAAGTGCGTATAAAGGTTATTCGCCACCCCGGTGGCAGTTGGGAAGTATATGCCGACAAATCGGGTGGAACGAACTATACCGCTGAAGGGACTTTTACCGACAGCACCTATACCACCACCACTTATTTCGGTGTAGTATGCGACTATGCGACTGCCTCGCGCTATAACTTGTATTACTTCGATGATTTTAATATTTCGGCAATAATTTCCGACACCACCAAGCCAATGGTTACCTCAGTGAGCTTACTTACCTCAACTGCGGCAGATATAAAATTTTCAGAGCCGGTCGAGGTAAATTCGGCACAGACAGTCGCCAACTATTCGATTAATAACGGGATTGGCAATCCTGCTTCTGTAGTGCCCGATGGCACCGATCCCACCTTAGTACATCTTACATTTGCCAACCCATTGCAGAACGCAGTCAACTACCTGCTCAGTGTTTCGGGAGTTCAGGACCTGGCGGGAAATACCATGCTGCCATACACCTCTCCGCTTTCATTTTATACCCCCGGGGCTTACGATATTCTCATCAATGAAATTTTTGCCGACCCCGATCCGAAAGTGGGCTTGCCTTTAGTGGAGTTTGTGGAGTTGTACAACCGCACCGCTTTTCCCGTTTCGCTCAACGGCTGGAAATTTTCAGATGCTTCTACTTCAGTAACCCTTCCTAACGCTACCATTTTGCCCGATAGCTTTATGCTGCTATGCGCGGCTGTGAACATTGATTCCTTTTCGTCTTCCGTGGCTAAAGCCGGATTATCATCGTTGCCTTCCCTAAACAATACAGGGGATGACTTAACGCTAAAGGATAATTTCGGCAATGTGATTCACTCAGTGAACTATTCCGACAGTTGGTATAACAACAGCAGTAAAAAAAATGGAGGGTGGACGCTGGAATTAATTAATCCGGAAACTCCTTGTAAGAGCAGCGGCAACTGGATCGCTTCTAACGACAGTAGTGGCGGAACTCCGGGACGCAGAAACTCCGTGTATGATACCACTCAAACAATGGCACTATCATTAGTCAGTGTAAATGTTCTCAGTGCTTCGCAAATTGAAGTGGTGTTTTCAGAAAATGTAGATGTGACTTCTGCTCAAACTCCTGCTAATTATACTGTGCAAAATGGAGTTGGTTCCCCCGTCAATGCGCTACGGGATTCAGTTGATTTTACAAAAGTGAAACTCACCTTTTCACCTCCATTAGATACCAATACGGTGTATGTGATTACGGCCAATGTGCAGAGTTGTACGGGAGCACCTATTTCTGCCAACAATTCACAACAATTTGCCCTGCCTAAAGCTGCGGGGCGCTACGATGTGCTCATCAATGAGTTTATGGCAGACCCCGACCCACCGGTTGGCCTCCCTAATGCAGAGTTTGTAGAGTTATATAATCGGAGTAACAAGATCATCCATCTCAAAAATTGGACGCTGACAAAACCCACGCAAAACGGAGCGGTGCTGCCGGAGTATCTGCTTTACCCCGATTCATTTCTCATTATTACCGGTACGACTTCGCAAGCAGCCTTTACAGGTTATGGAAACACGCTGGGGCTTGCCTCTTTCCCTTCTCTTACCAACACAGGAGATCAGATTTTACTGAAAGATCAGAACAATAATCTGATACATTCCGTGAGCTATGACGACTCGTGGTATCAGGACGATGCAAAAAAATCGGGAGGTTGGAGCCTCGAGATGATAGATACTGAAAATCCCTGCAATGGCAAAGATAACTGGCGCGCCAGCGTGAGTGCTGATGGCGGTACCCCGGGACAAATGAATTCTATTGCGCAGAGCAACCCCGATACAATTCTGCCTCGCTTAATTCGCGCAACCCTTGAGGATAGCAACACATTGATCCTTTATTTCTCAGAATCGGTAGCTAATGACATCGGTTCCAACGCAGCCAACTATGTGGTGAACAATGGTGTGGGCGCCCCGGTTTCGGCTGTGCCGGTTCCTTTCAACTACCAAACGGTGCGCTTAGAGTTTACTCAGAATTTTCAACCCGGTTTGCTGTATTCTGTTCGGGTGTTGAATATGAACGATTGCAGTGGCAACCCTATTGGCATGAACGATTCTGCTCGTTTTGCTATTCCCGATACTGCCGCAGCCGGGGATGTACTGATCAACGAAATTCTCTTTAACCCGAAAACTGCCGGCTATGATTTTGTGGAGTTGTATAACAATTCTGCCAAAGTGATTGACCTAAAGCAGTTAGACATCATTGAAAAAGACCTCGCGGAGCCAGCGGTCATATTGGAGCAATCTGCCGCGTCAGACGAAAGTTATCTATTGCTACCGGGGGAGTTTGCCGTACTCACTGCCAATCCCGAAAATATTCAATTGAGCTACTACGTGGAAAATCCTTTAGCACTGGTTCAATCTTCCATTCCCAACTTTCCCGATGATGCGGGCATTTGTGTGCTGAAGATTCACAACGGTATAACGATTGATAGTCTTTCATACAGCCATACGTGGCATTTTGGCTTGTTAGATGTAGAAGATGGCGTTTCGCTGGAGCGCATTGATTACGGCAAGCCAACCCAAGATAAAAGCAACTGGCACTCCGCTGCCTCTACCGTTGGTTTTGCCACTCCTTCTTATCGCAATTCACAATACAGCGAAACGGGAATTACCGATGATAACATCAGTATTGACCCCGAAGTGTTTTCGCCCGATAATGATGGCGATAAAGATTTTACCTTAATTAAGTATCGGTTTGCCGAACCGGGGTATAACGCCAACCTTCGCATTTATGATGCAAACGGCCGCCTTATCCGCGATCTGGTACACAGCGAATTGTTGGGTAGTGAGGGACAGTTTCAGTGGGATGGCACCGATGATAACAACCATAAGGCGCGGGTAGGCATCTACATTGCTTACATAGAAGTTTTCAATTTGGAAGGCAAAGTGAAAAGGTTCAAAAAACAGATGGTGCTGAGCGGTAAATTTTGATGGGTTATTGTTATCGGGTTTGAACAGATTATTTTAGCTTTCTATTTTGAGCCTCATCTTAATCTCTACTACATGAAACGATTTTTTTCTTTTCTCCTACTTATCCCTCTCGTAGCTAATCTCAGTGCTCAAACGGCATTGTTCAACAATAACGGAGCGGATATTTATGTAAAGGATGGCGCATTTATGATAGTAAAAACCAACTCGCTTTACAACAATACGAGTGGAGGAGCCGGAGTGTTTGACAATGCAGGAACAGTAGTAGTAGAAGGATATGTGAAGAATGATGGGGTGATTAATGCCTCGGGTGATACTATTCGCCTGAGTGGCGACTGGGTAAATAATAACAGCTATAGCGGCACTTCGAGTTGGGTCGAAATGAACGGAGGAGCGCAGCAGATTTCAGGCACTGCGGTGACCACTTTTAATAATCTGAATTTGTTAGGAGGAAATACCGTAAAGCGCCAAACTATTGATGCAATTACTTCCGGTATATTGGTTTTAAACGATGCAGAATTAGCCACCGATGCCAATGAAATGCTGGTGACCAATACCGCTACCACTGCTATTACCCGAAACAGCGGTTTTGTGAGTTCCGTAGGAGTCGGCAAACTGTCGCGTGCAACACTGGCATCCGTTGCTTATTTATTTCCCGTGGGATCTCCTTCTTACAATAATGCTCCCAGTATTTTCAGACCCATAGAAATTACTCCGGCTACGTCAGCCGCCAACACCTTTGGCGCGATGGTGGTAAAGGGGAACGCTACAAACGATGGCTATGATATCTCTATACTTGATGAGGTATTGTGTTTGGTAAATCCAAATTTCTATCATCGCCTATACCGGAGCAACGGTAGCGATGTGGCTTCGCTCAATATGTTTTTTGACCTTACTACCGATGGAGACTGGACCGATCAAGGACATTGGGATGCTCCCAATCGCTGGAATTACTTAGGTGCTCCTATTCCAAATAACGGCTATGGACTGTCAGCTATACAAGTGGCAGGTGTCAGCGACTTTCAGCCGGAGCCGTTTGCTTTAGCCAGAAAGAAATTTACTGTTGATGCCGGGCCGGATGTAAGTATTACACAGGGGCAGTCCACTACTTTTAATCCTACTATCACGGCCGGTTTAGTTTCTTTAATAGCCTGGACCCCCGATATTGATCTTAGCTGTAACGATTGCATCCGTCCGGTAGCTTCTCCTACTGCCACTACTCGTTATGGTATCGAAGTGACCGATAATGCCGGATGTGTAGTGTCTGATTCCTTGTTAGTGAGTGTGACTTCACCGCAGCTACTTATCCCTACAGCCTTTTCGCCCAATGGCGATGGGGTGAATGACCGATTTCATATTTTGAATAAGGACATTGTGAAATTTGATCTTCAGGTGTACAACCGCTGGGGCGAGAAGGTATATGAAACCAGCGACCCTACCGAAGGCTGGGATGGTATCTATAAAGGAATCTTGCAAGGGATGGGCGTGTATGTTTGGACTTGTACTTACCAACTCTCCGGACAAACTAAATCTTCACTCGCCAAGGGCAATGTAACGCTGATGCGATAAGTATTTCTGACATTGATTAACCGTCCCTTTGTAATTCACTATGCTCGCTCACATAGTAACGAAACAAAAAGTACACCGCCACAGCATCTAACAAATGCCAAATTGCGTGACCTTGAATAAGAGAATATGGATCGCACAGTGGGCTATCGTTTTTCCAGAAATTCCAGATAGTAAAAGCAGTAATGAGTGATAGCAATCCAAACAAGCCCCACTTTTTTTCGTGCTGCACTTTCCTTACAAAGCTGTTCAGCATTTCGAAGACAACAGCAGTAATGATAAACACCCCGAAGATAGCATTGCCGGCATAATCAATAATTGGCAAATGATGATGATACATACCCACCGCTTCGCAAATGAGGATAACGGATATAAACACAACTAAAAAAAATACCGGTCCCGTGCGGTAATAGCGCTGCATGGCATACGCCACCATAAAGGCACAAACTAAATACATCGAAAGCATATCTAATTCGCCACCAATGGGGGTAAGCGTAGCGTGCATAGCCATAGAACCGGGGCCTAACAACACCACCAGCGATGAAAAGAAAATTGCCGAGAAAGTATTTAGAGTAAGTATGTTTCGGTTATGCCGGTAGGTGCCGCTTCTTAATTGCCAGGCAATAAAAAGACCAGCAGTAATAAACCCAAAATTGCTCCAAGTATTCATCGGCTGCTTAATTAGCCCGCTATATGGCCCTTCACAAAAGTCACCACCAACGTTTTGAGCCGGCCCCATCCATCCGTTGAAAACGGCAAGCAGGAATAGTGTGAAAGAAGAAACAGCTACAAATAGCGGGATAAAAAAAACTGTAGAGTTGCGATAGCGGGCATCTTCTTTCATAGGTAGTTTAAATTTTGATTTTACAATACACCGGACAGTGATCGCTGTGCTTTACCTGCTGAAACATTTGCGCCTCTACCAAATTCTTCTCTAAATTTTTGGTAGCAGAAATATAATCAATCCGCCAGCCTTTGTTGTTTGCTCTCGCATTAGCACGAAAACTCCACCAGCTATATTGGTGTGCTTCTTTGTGAAAGTAGCGGAAGGTATCAATAAAACCCGAGTTGAAATACTTCTCCATCCAAGCTCGCTCTTCCGGCTTAAAACCCGAAGAATCTTTATTAGAAATCGGATTGTGAATATCAATTTCACGGTGGCAGATATTGAAATCACCACACACCAATAATTTACTGCGCTCCTTCTCCACTTCATGAATGTAATTGAAATAGAAATCGAGGTAATCCATCTTCACGGCCTGTCTTTCATCGCCCGTAGTACCGCTGGGGAAATAGGCGCTCATAATACTCAGGTCACCAATATCTATGCGCAGGTTACGACCTTCCGGGTCGAAGGTGGAGTTGCCGGTACCATAAACAATGTTATCGGGTTTTATTTTGCTGAACACCGCCACCCCGCTATATCCCTTTTTGGCCGCATCGAACAAATAACAGTGGTAACCTAATGCCTCAAAGGGCTTGGGGTCAAAATCATCCTTATGCACCTTTGTTTCCTGCAAGCAAATAACATCGGGAGCAGCGTCCTGTAACCATTGTACAAATCCTTTTGTGACAGCCGCCCGTATCCCATTGACATTGTAGGTGATAATTTTTAATTCGCTCATAATCTCTATTTTCGATGACTTCCAAAAATAATTATTCAATCCATCCAGTTGTTTCTATTGCCTGTGAAGAAAATTGGTGCAGCAGCTATTCTTAGTGTATTCGTTTTCACCGCTGCATTTTCACAGAAGGTTGTGGTGCGCGGCAAAGTAAGCGACAAACAAACAGAAGAAGCAGTGCCTTTTGCCAATGTGGTGATTAAGGGTACTACTTACGGAGTACAAACAGATTTTGACGGCAACTATCAATTAGAAATTCAGCTGCCGTCCGATTCATTAGAAGCCTCTTCCGTGGGCTATGTAAAAATAGCTCGCAAAATTTCAGGAGCGAGGGAACAGATAATCAACTTTCAATTGGAGCGAGCGGAGTTTAACTTACAAGAAGTAGTCATTCTCCCGGGTGAAAATCCGGCTTTGCGCATCGTGCGAAAGACCATTGAAAATAAGCCGGAGCACAACAAGAAGAATCTCGACTCGTACGGCTACGAAGCGTACAATAAAATCGAAATTGATTTAGATGATCTGACGGATAAGTTTAAGAATCGAAAAATTTTCCAACCCTTCAAATTTGTGTTTAACAATATTGACAGTGTTTCGGAGAAGCGCCCCTTTCTACCCTTCTTTATGACGGAAACCGTTTCAGATTTTTTCTATCGGAAATCACCGGTGGATAGGCGGGAAATTATCAAAGCCTCTAAGGTTTCGGGAGTGAACGATCTAAGCCTAACACAATTTCTTGGGAATATGTATGTAGAGATAGATGTGTATGAAGATTGGATTTATTTGCTGCAACGGCAGTTTGTTTCTCCCTTAAGTGCCATTGGGATGAACTCCTATCGCTACTACTTAGTGGACAGTCAGATGATTGATAATTTCTGGTGCTATAAAATTCAGTTTATGCCCAAGTTCAAAGGGGGTCTCACTTTTGATGGCGATATGTGGGTTGCCGATTCGGTGTTTGCGCTGAAGCAGATCAGTATGAAGATGAGTAGCGATGCCGATGTGAATTTTGTAAAGCGCATAAGCCTCTTCAATGATTTTGTGCCGGTGAAGGATAGCATTTGGATGTTGAAGAAAGAAAAGTTAGTAATAGACTTTATTAAACCGAAAAAGGGGCCGGGATTGATAGGTCGCAAAACTTCCTCCTACAAAGACTATGTGGTAAACGCCCCGGAACAAGTCATGGATTCCATCTTTGTAAAACAGAAAAGTAATGTGGTGGTGCTCGATTCTGCGAACCTGCGCGATGAGAGTTACTGGGAAAAATCGCGGCATGATACCCTATCCTTCAACGAACAACGGGTGTATCACATGATTGATACCCTGCGCCATTTGCCCATTGTGAAAACTTACTTAAATCTTATCCAAACTATTTATCTCGGTTATAAGGACATCGGCCCCATTGCTATCGGCAACATCTTTTCGTTTATTTCCTATAACGATGTAGAAGGATGGCGCTTCAAGTACGGAATGCAAACCAGTAATAAATTCAGCAAGTATGTGATGCTCGAAGCGTATGCGGCTTATGGCCTTCGAGATAAGCGAGTGAAATACGGAGGCTCCTTTTTATGGCTGTTGCAAAAAAATCCGAGACAATCTATCGGGCTGAGTTATCGCAACGATATTTCCTCTACCTCTAACTATAATCTGTTTTACGGAAACGCAGGCCTACTCGCCAACTTTGCCGTGCGAAGAGTAGAAGAAGGAAAATATATTCCGCTGAAGTTAGTAGGTGTAAAGGAGTTGAAGGCAGATTATTACTACGAGTTTAACTTCGGCTATTCGTTTGATATTGGTTTTGTAAACCGCAGGTTAGAACCCTTAGGGAATTTTCATCTGGCTTATCATACACAAAACGAAGATGGCCGACCCAACACTACAATCAAAAATGGGCAAATCAGTGAATTTACCGTCACGCAACGTTTTGCCTGGCAGGAGAAATTTCTGAGTGGCGAGTTCAATCGCCTTAGTTTAGGCAGTAAATATCCAATCGTGTTTTTACAATATGGATATGGTATTCGCGGCCTGATGAATGCGGACTTTGCCTATCACCGCCTCGTGTTTGGTGCCAGTGATAATCAAAAACTTGGCCCGCTCGGTAAGCTCTGGTGGAATATTGAAATAGGTCGCACTTGGGGCACCTTGCCTTTTCTATATCTGAACATGCCCGATGCCGATGAAAGTTATGTGTACAACTGGGATGGAATGAATACTATTCGCGACTACCAGTTTGTAGCTGATCGCTATATCAAAATCATACTCGATCACCATCTTGGAGGGATTTTGTTTAATCGTATTCCGGGTATTCGCAAACTCAAACTGCGCGAAGTGTGGAGTGCCCGAATGTGGTGGGGCGATCTGAGTCCGGCTAACCGCGCAGCCAACTACGGCCACTTGAAAGAAAATCCCTACAACACCGGTTTAGTGAAATTGCAAACAGCCGACAAGATGCCCCTGATTGAACTCAGTGTGGGGATTGAAAATATTTTGCGGGTATTGCGCGTAGATGTTTTTTGGCGGGTAACGCACAAAGATCCGCGTGGCAATGCTTTTAGTTTCCGCTATGGCAACTTTGGTGTAAGAGCCGGCTTGCAGTTACAGTTCTAATGCGGCAACTTTTCGCGCAACAAACCATACGAATAGGTTCCGGCAATAGCAGAAGCAATGGCGACTAAAAATACCGGGAATCCACTTCCTACTAATCCATACAGAGGACCCGGACAAGCACCGGTCATTGCCCATCCGAGACCAAAAAGCAAGCCGCCAATCACATTGCCTTTATCTAATGGTCGCACACTGTAAATCACTTCCTCTCCTTGTAAAGTTTTCACTTTGAACTTCTTCATCAGCAGGGTAAAAATGGTGGCCACCACCACAGCCGTTCCGATAACTCCGTACATGTGAAAGGACGAAAGCCGGAACATTTCCTGAATGCGGAACCACGAAATAATCTCTGCCTTCACAAATACAATTCCGAAAAACACGCCTACCAACACATACTTAAGGTTGGCGATGAAACTTTCTCCTGTTTTCTGATGATTAGTGCCTTCTTCTTCGATGTTGCTTTTCATACTTTCAGTGTTAGAGTTTTAAAATAATAGGAAGAATAAGCCAAGTCATAATGAAACCGCCCGCCATAAAACAGACGGTAGCCACAAATGATGACAGTTGGAAATTGGAAAGGCCGGTAATAGAATGTCCGGACGTGCAACCTCCTGCATAGCGAGTGCCAAATCCTACAAAAAAGCCTCCGATAACGATGAGGATAAATCCTCGCTTAGTAAAGAGTCCCTGCCAACTGAAAATATCAGTGGGCACTAATTGATCGAACTCGGTTACCCCTGAATCTTGTAACTGCTGCTGAGTGTGCGCTTCAATCTTTATCGGCTCCGGATCTTTAAGAACGGTAGAGGCAATATAGCCGCCTAAAATAATTCCCGCTATAAAAAACAGGTTCCAGATTTCATGCTTCCAGTTGTAGTTAAAATACGCAGCACCGGAAGGAATGCAAGCGGCACATACATGGCGAAATGAAGAAGATATGCCGAAAGGCTTATTGCCGATGACATAAAGTATGGGCACCGTAAGCCCTATTAATATCCCGGCAATACTCCAATGCCAAGGATGGCGCAATATATCTATCATAAAGAATCAAGTTTAAAATTTTAAAAAGACTGTTTGACCGTAAAAATACACCAACGCGAGTCCTTTGGGTAGTGGGGGGGGTGATAAATTTGCAGGAAAAACAATCAAGAGACTACAAACCTTTATCGAAGAACCTTACAGGCTAAGCACCATAAAGTAATTTAAGTGCGGGTGAAGACTATCCTGAGAAGCGGGACTGCACTGAAAGCCAGCAAACTTCCCTCCCACTACTGGTTTATGGCAATGTAATTTATGACTATGACAAAAATGAGTATGTCCCCAAAAATAAGCGCACAAGAGGCTTTCTTGGATGCATACCGCCAATGCCAAAAGAAAGCTGCTCTGTGCTTACCTCCGCATTGATGAGAAATTACAGAACTACCTCAATGAATTTCGTTATCTCCTTAACAGAAGGTATTTTGGACTGGATATTCTTAAAGGACTCGCGTTTGCAGTCGCTGTTTTAACTTGGTACTGTAAGCACAACAGAAAGTAAATAATGTGCTGCATCTACCCAAAGGATACAAACTTGTTTGGGCTGGTGAATTTGAAAATCAGCAACGCGCCACTAAGCGTTTGGCACAGGTTGTTCCACTTAGTTTACTTGCCATCTTCATTATACTGTTTATCATTTTCAGTTCACTGAAAGATGCGGGATTAGTGCTGATGAATGTTCCTTTCGCAATTATAGGAGGGATACTTGCCTTACACATTGTCAGAATGAATTTCAGTATTTCGGCAGGTATTGGGTTTATTGCCTTATTTGGTATTTGTATTCAGAATGGAGTTATTCTTATTGGAGAATTCAAGCATAATCTGGGATTAAAACAATCGCTTGAACATGCTGTGATGAATGGAGTGATGGTGCGAACACGTCCTGTAATAATGACTGCGCTAATGGCGATTCTGGGTTTATTCCCTGCTGCTATTTCAACGGGTATAGGCAGCGAAACGCAAAAGCCACTGGCTATTGTTGTGATCGGAGGTCTAATTACTTCTACTATTCTAACACTATTGGTGCTTCCATTACTCTTTCAGTTTGTTTACAGAAGGCATGGTCATGTTTATCATTATCCTGAAATAGAAGGAAGAACTCATTAAAACGCTTTTTGGCTTAAACAATCGAAGTCCTTTATTCTTTCCCTCAATTTTATTCTGAAATTTGCGCCATGCAAAAAAGAGCTTTGTTTATAGACCGTGACGGCACTCTGATCTTAGAAACAGACAACTTCAAAATCGAAAAATTTGAGAAGTTGCTCTTTTATCCGCAGGTGTTTTACTGGCTCGGGAAAATTGTACGCGAATTAGATTATGAATTGGTGATGGTCACTAATCAGGACGGACTGGGCACTCCCGATTTTCCCGAAGAAGATTTCTGGCAGGTGCAGCATTTTATTGAAAAGACATTTGAAGGCGAAGGCATTGTTTTTAGCAAAGTGCATATTGATAAATCGTATCCACACGAAAACCTGCCTACCCGCAAACCGGGCACCGGTATGCTAACGAATTATATGGATGGCTCGTACAATTTAAAAGACTCTTTTGTAATTGGTGACCGTATTACCGATGTAAAACTGGCACAAAACTTAGGCAGCAAATGTATATGGCTTAATGATGGCCGCGGCTTGGGGAAGAGCGAAGTGATTGGCTCCAAGGACGAACTAAACCCCTTTATTGCCTTAGACACCCGCGAATGGGAAAAGGTGTATGAATACTTGAAAGCACAACCACAGAGGATGGAACCAGCGAAATAGCTGACGTTCGATAAATAAATTGTCTTCTAAAAGTCCTTTTCGGCATCCCATTGGGAATAAAGTCCTTTTTCAAATGATTTTATTGGTTTTTGCTTAAGAAATAAGGGGAACCCATTCTTGGGAAAGTTTGCGGAGTGAAGGAAATTGTTGTTTCATTCGCAGGGTGAACAACAAAACATTTTTTAGTATTCTTCTTTGTGCCTTGTTAGTGGCGCTGGCAGGTATGCAGGTAGATGTGATGGAAGTGGATGCCGCGCAATATGCCGAGATGAGTTGGGAAATGCTCACCACCCACCACTTTCTTCAACTGCACAACTTGGGTCGCGATTACTTAGACAAACCTCCCCTTCTGTTTTGGTTAAGCTCTTTAAGTTTTTTCGTTTTCGGCATCAGCAATTTCACTTACAAACTACCCTCTCTGCTGTTTGCCGGGCTGGCGGTTTTTTCTACCTATCGTTTTGCCCGATTGTATTACGGGGAAAAAATAGCCCGCTTGGCTGCCCTGATGTTGGCGACCACGCAAGCCGTATTTTTAATCACCAACGATGTGCGCACCGATACCCTGCTGATGGGGGCGGTAATGTTTTCTATTTGGCAATGGGCGGCATTTGTCGAAAATCAAAAATGGAAGCCCATTATTTGGGGAAGCATCGGCTTGGGTTTAGCCCTGTTAGCTAAAGGGCCTATCGGATTAATAGCCACCGCAGCCGCCATAGTACCGCATGTTTTGTGGAAGCACAAGTGGAAAGTTTTCCTCGACTTTCGACTCATCACAGCAGCTCTCTTAGTGGCCGTTTTCCTCTTGCCGATGTGCATTGGACTGTATCAGCAGTTTGGTAGCGAAGGGTTGACATTTTATTTCTGGACGCAGAGCTTTGGCCGCATAACCGGAGAAAGTGAATGGAACAATCATCCCGACACCTTCTTTTTAGTGCACACTACTGCTTGGGCTATTTTGCCGTGGACGCTATTCTTTTTCTGGGCATGGCTCAAAGGTATATACGAACTTGTAAGAATGTACTTCGTGTCGTGGAGTCGGGTAGAATTTATCACCCTCAGTGGGTTTACATTGGTCTTAATCGCATTGTCCCTTTCTAAGTATCAACTGCCTCATTACATTTTTGTGGTTTTGCCTTTGGCCTGTGTGATGGCGGCTACCTCGTTTGAAAAGCTAAAACCGACCGCAAAAATAAGAAAGAGTGTTTTTGCCCTTCACGTACTGTTGGTGATTCTACTTTTTGTGGTAGCCGGTTTTTTGTGTTACGCTTTCTCGCCAAACAATATGTGGGCAATGGTGACTATTGTCGTTTCGCTGGTGCTTTGTGCCGGACTTCTATTTTGGAAGAAAGATATTTTGCTGATTTCAGTGGCCGGTATATTGTTTTTCAATTTTTATCTGAGCGTCTTTTTCTTTCCGGCTCTTTTGAAATATCAACCTGAAAATGATTTCGGAAGATACGCTGCAAGCCACACCAACACTCACTCAAAATTGATGTCCTATAAGTTTGTGCTGAATTACTCCCTTGTTTTTTATGCCCGGCAAATTCCTCCACCTACTATTTGG
>CAZQYO010000001.1:0-53911 GCA_964597415.1 uncultured Chitinophaga sp. | reverse complement strand
AGTGGAAGTGGCTAGCGTTGGTGTTGTTATTCTCTCTCCACTTTATACTTCACAACTTAGAAATGGTGCAACTGAATATTCTATTGTTGTGGCTTTCTTTAGAAGGACTATATCAGATTTTTTTTCGGAACCGAATTTTATCGGGGAGTTTACTCTTAGCATTAGGCATTAATTTCAAATTATTGCCGCTCGTATTTCTGCCCTATCTGCTTTATCGCAGACAGTGGGCGGCTTTCGGTGCGGTGCTTTTACTGTCGGGAATATTTCTTCTACTTCCGGCACTTATGTGGGGGTGGAATATGAATATTCAACTTCATCGCGAATGGTGGAGTATTATTAATCCGCTTAACCCTCAATATAATGCGGGACAAAATGCCGACAGCTATCGCATACACGGGCTATCTGCCTTGTTTGCAGCTTATTTTTCGAAGAATACTGCGAATTATTTTCAAGTATTAATTGCGGAGGTAAATCCGACCACCTTACAATGGATGATTAACGGAGCCAGATTGCTGCTGATAGGATTGGCTCTTTTCTTTTTGCGCCTACCCCCATTCACAAATGCAAATAGCCCAAAACAATTTGTAGCAGAGACGGCTTACCTGCTTTTGATTACTCCGCTCATTTTTCCTCAACAGAATAAATGGGCTTTTGTGTACTTGCTGCCCGCTTTTGGCTTTGTCTTTTATTCGTTGTTGCACAATGGCAAGTGGGCTAAACGGATAGCGGAACTCATCTTACTTTTAATTGTTTTTTTATTGACCACACTGACTACTGATGGAATTGTAGGAAAGGAAATCAACTACTATACAGAGTGCCTTAAATTAGTAACTATTGGAACCATCATATTGTTGCCGGTGCTGATGTTCGCTTTTAAGACAGAAAATAAGTAACCCTTATTTTTTCAAGCCAATCTCTACTAACCTTTGGTTTAAATACTCCCCGGCTGTGATGGGCGGGTATTGTAAGGGGTGTTGTTCGTCCACGCAAGCAGATAAACAATTTAAACGCATTTCACTGCGGGGATGGGTAAAAAAGGGAATGGAGAAGCGTGAAGTATGCCATTTTTCCCTCGGAGGGTTGACTACCCTATGCGTGGTTGACTTCAACTTATTATTTGTGAGGCGCTGCAACATATCACCCACATTAATCACCAAGCAGCCTTCCGGTGCGGTTATATCCAACCATTCATTATTTCGAGAGAGCAATTGCAATCCCTCTGCGCTGGCACCAACTAAAAGGGTAATCAGGTTAATGTCCTCGTGCTGTTCGGCACGGATGGCACTTTGCGGTTCTTTGGCAATAGGTGGATAATGGATGGCTCTCAAAATAGAGTTGCCATTGTGAATATGGGGATCGAAAAAAAACTCACCTATTCCCAAACGGATGGCGATAGCTCTTAACAACTCGCGTGCTGAAGTTTCAAACGCTTTAAATAATTCTATGCTTAAACGATTAAAAGCAGGAATTTCCTCTACGATGATGTTATTCGGATAGTGCTCTTTGGGTAAATCTTCCCCTTCAATTATCTGTCCCATTTGCCAAAACTCTTTCAAATCGGGAGTTTGGTAACCCTTCGCAGTTTCTTTTCCAAAAGAAGTATAGCCGCGCTGCCCGGCCAACCCCGGCACTTCATATTTCTTTTTTATTTCTTTGGGTAATGCAAAAAATTGCTGTATGGCAGCATAGTAAGTATCTATCAATTCCTGAGGCACTCCGTGATTCCGAACAGATACAAACCCAATATCTTCAAACGCAACTCCTAACTCATGAACAAACTTCTGTTTCTTCTCCCCGCCTTCTAAAAAATCAGAAAGGTCAACAATAGGAATAGAATGTCGCGACATAATTAAAATTTAAAAAACGTTCCCCAATCTATTATTGATAAAAACAGGCGGCATTACTGTATCGAGTAAAATCTGCCTCCTGCTGATTCCTTGTTCCGATTCTGCAAAAAAAACTCCTTCGGTTCTTTGTGTCTTTTTAAGAAAATCCTGTGCTTCTTTTACATTGGCGGCAAACCGAATATTTCGTTGCGCATAAAAAACCATTTGCGGACTTAACGTTTCGTTGTTATTCCAAAATATCACTTGCGTTTCAGAAGAGTTCTTTGCAATTACTTCTGCGCCTATCTGCTGCTCGTGTGCAATATTGACGTTGCGGTTTATCAACTCATACTGCACGACTAATAATAGAAGCATCGCTAACAATCCGAGCCGCATTTTCTGAAGTGGAACGGTTCCACTCTTCTTCACTTTATCATATAAAATTCCGAGTAGTACGCTGAAGAACAGTGAAGCGTAGAGAGCGGTAAAGTCGTGTTCGGAATAATTCAGTAAAAAAACATGTAGCAGAAGAATGGGAGTTACACTTAACCATATAAAGCGATATCCATTTTCGCTGAAAACAATTTTCATCTTTTTACGACTCATGGCTAAAACAAAAAACAGCAACAGTGCTACATAGATGACAACATAACTGACAACATAGTTATATACGAGCGTTTTGACTAACCAGAGGTAATCAAACATAAAATGGAAAAGACCGTGATTTGTCTCGGCCAAACTGCCGCGTACCAGATAGCGGCTAAACATTTCTTCAAAGTAAGCAATTGGACCGTTAATTTGCGAATACTGATAGATAATGATTCGCAACATTATTAAAGAGATGATAGTGGTAAACCAGAGCAACACTTTGAAGCCTCGATTGCGGTGCACATGCAGTAGTGAATAAATAAATACGCTAAAGGCGAAGAACAGACCCAGCCACGAAGTATATATCATGAGGGCGAGCACCAGCGAATAGAATAAAATATATTTGGGCGTATAGAATTTTTGCCGGATAATCATTTTTAGTGCCGTATAAACGCCAATAATAAACAAGGTATGCACCGCCATGTCGCTCATGTAAACATTGCCTTGAAACCAAAGAGTAACAGGCATAAACAGATAAATAGCATAAGCTACCAATGCCGATCGGTATGGAAGACTGCGCGCTCGGTTGAAGCTGAGCAGGCAAACTGTAAAATACACAAATAGGGCACTGATAAAATGCAACAGCAGATTGAACAGTTGTAAGGGCAACACATCGGGTCGAATGTGAAGGAGTTTGAAAACCGCAAAAGGAGCGTAATAGGCAAAAGGCGGATGGGAAACGTAATAATAGTTTCCTTCCTTATCTATCATTTTGCCCGATTGATTCGCGTAGTTATTAATGAACTTATCTGCCGGACGGTTGTAAGTCATTACCGGGTTGTAATTGTATTTCGCTATTCCGTTGTCGTACCATATCTGCATAATGCGCAGAGAAATAGCAGTACAGAACTCATGATGCCGCGAAAGCGGACGATTGAGTTGAGGCAGGCGCACTACCACACTCAACAAAAAAATGCCAAATAGAATAGGGAAGGTGCGCTTGATGAAATCCATAAATCAATAAGAGAATGAGCGAATGTGAGAATTTGAAAATGAAAATGCAAAGAAATGCTTAATTCCTTCCGCGTGCCGTAAATGCAAAATTAGCGATGGAACCCCAATGAGGTCAAACAGTGGGCTATGGCAATAGTCTTCCGTAACTTCTTGGGAAAGGGATAGTTTCGCGAATGTGTTGCAAGCCGCAGATCCACGCTACTAATCTTTCAAGACCTAAGCCGAAGCCGGCATGAGGCACATTGCCGAACTTGCGCAAATCTAAATACCATTCAAAGGCACTCATCGGGAGTTGATGTTCTTCTATTTTTCTTTTTAGCCGCTCAATATCGGTTTCCCGCTCGCCTCCGCCCACTACTTCACCGTATCCTTCAGGAGCCAATAAATCCACTCCCTTGGCATAGCCTTTGTCGGTTTCATCTTCTTTCATATAGAAGGCCTTTACTTCCTGCGGCCAATTATACACCATCACCGGTTGTCCAAACATTTTGGTAAGAACTGTTTCATCGCTTCCTCCAAAATCATCTCCGCGCTTAAAGTTTTTAGCGCTGTTTAACCATTGCGGAATATTAGCCAGTTTTTCGTCCAGCTCTTTTATTTCATTTTTCAGTCTATCTATCTTATTCTGATTAAAGTTGATTTCCCCTTTCTTTAAAGTGCCTCCTGTAATTTTTTCTTCTCTTTCCTTTATCTCTGCTTCTAATTGCGCTTTCTGTGCTTTCAGAGAGGCATCTTCCTCGGCCAACATGTGCAGAGAAGTTTTACCGTTTACCTCTTTCTCTCCTTTAATTATACTCACGGCATCTTCGTACTTCATCCGAATAAATGGTTCGCGTACTTTATCGAGATACGTCATATCGCGCTCTAATACTTTCAGTTCATCCTTGCATTTATCCAGCACACTCCCTACTACGTACTGTATAAACTGTTCCATTAAATCCATGTCCATCTTCAAATCATAGAAGGCCATTTCAGGTTCTATCATCCAAAATTCTGAAAGGTGTCTGCGCGTTTTTGATTTCTCGGCACGAAAGGTAGGTCCAAACGTATAAATAAGACCTTGCGCCATCGCCATTGCCTCGCCATATAGCTGACCCGATTGCGACAGATAGGCCGGCTCTCCATAGTAGTCTGTTTCAAACAAAGTAGTGGTACCTTCACAGGCATTGCCGGTAAAGATGGGGGCATCCATCTGCACAAAACCTTGTCCCTGAAAAAAGCGGTGAATAGAATAAATGATTTCGTTACGCACCCGCATAATAGCCCACTGCCTGCGGGAGCGAAGCCATAAATGGCGCTTGTCCATTAAAAAGTCAACTCCGTGTTCCTTTGGGGTGATCGGATAATCCTCTGCTTCGGCAATTACCTGTAAGGATTGAACTTGAATTTCAAAACCTCCTATTTGTCTTTCATCTCTCAGCACTTTACCGGCAATCGCCAGCGAGCTTTCCTGTGGCAAGTGTTTGGCCGCTTCAAAAGCTTTCTCCCCTACTATTTCGAGTGCTATCACTGCTTGGCAAAAGCCGGTGCCATCGCGGAAGGTCATAAATACCAATCCTTTGCTGTCGCGCTTTTGCGCATTCCAACCTTGCAGTTGTACTTCTTTTCCTTCGTATGCCGATAAGTCTTTTATATAAACCATGACCATGATTTTTGAGGACTGCGAATATAGGAAAGCGTTTGTTCTTCTAAAATGGCTCAGATGTCGGTAGTTTTTTGAATTTTTGTCGGGAATGATAAACTCCTTCACCCCTCATTACGGGGAAGGAGAAAGGAGAACTAAGAATGCTGAAACAGAGATTACAACAAAAGCTATTACAGAAATTATCACCCCAACAGATTCAACTGATGAAACTGTTGCAAGTCCCCACTGCCAATTTGGAACAACGCATAAAGGAAGAACTGGAAGCAAACCCTGCCTTAGAAGAAGGCGCAGGAGAAGGGGACGAAGCGGAAGCAGAGGAAATAATACTGAATGATAGTCCGGAAGTAGCGGAAGGGGAACAGGATACAGAGGGAGAAAATGAGGACATCAATCCGGAAGATGATGTTGATCTAAGTGAATACTACGATGAAGATGACGAAGGAGTAGCCGAGTATAAAACGAAGGATCCGAGTGAATATCACGATCCGGATGATGATAAGAAAACCATCCCTGTAGCGACCATCTCTACCTTTCATGAATATTTAGAGTCGCAAGTGGGTTTGCTTCGATTGGAGGACAACCAAAAACAAATTGCGATGCACATTATCGGCAGTTTGGATGATGATGGTTATTTGCGCAGAGAGTTAGATGCCATTGTAGATGACTTAGTTTTTCGACAGAATATCTCTACCGATGAAACGGAACTGAAGCAGATACTGGAAGAAGTGCAAAAGTTTGACCCTCCGGGAGTGGCGGCTCGTTCTTTAGAAGAATGTTTACTCATTCAATTAAGGCGCAAAGAAGACCCTACTTCTTATACCGATTTGGCGATAAGAATCATAGAGAAGTACTTTGATGTGTTTGCCAAAAAACACTATGAGAAATTAGAGCGGCAATTAGGAGTTGATTCGGATACACTCAAGGCTGCAATAGATGAAATTACCAAACTTAATCCCAGACCAGGCAGCTCTTTTTCGGGAGGGGGCGGAGAGCAATTTGTGATAGTTCCCGATTTTATTCTGACCAATAATTCAGGCGACTTGCACCTTTCTCTCAACTCGGTCAATGCTCCCGAACTGAGAGTAAACAATCACTTTCGCGAAATGATTAGCGACTACCGAAAATCGAAGGAGAAAAGTAAATCACAAAAAGAGGCCATCCTGTTTATTAAGCAAAAATTAGATTCAGCTAAGTGGTTTATTGATGCTATTCAAAGCCGCTATCAAACCATGTTGATGACGATGCAGGCCATTATGGAGTATCAGAAGGAATACTTGCTTACCGGTGATGAAACCCGTATGCGCCCCATGATTCTTAAAGATATTGCCGACCGTACCGGCTTAGATATTTCCACCGTTTCCCGAGTGGCCAACAGCAAATATTTACAAACGGAGTTTGGAACCATTTCGCTGAAATTCTTTTTCAGTGAATCGCTATCTACCGAAAGTGGTGAGGAGGTCTCTACCCGCGAGGTGAAGAAGATTTTGAGCGACCTGATAATGGGAGAGGACAAGAACAAACCGATCAGCGACCAAAAACTAACCGAAATTTTGAATCAGAAAGGGTATAATATTGCGAGACGAACCGTAGCCAAATACCGCGAAATGCTAAACATACCGGTGGCAAGGCTGCGAAAAGAGTTGTAACCTATCTGCCATGAAAAAAATTTCCAAAGCAATTTCCCTGCTTTTTCATCCTTTACTCTTTCCTACACTGGGCACCGTATTGTTGCTTGTTGTGAATCCCAACTTGTTCGGATATTTAGGGCAAAAGGTGCATATAGTTTGGCTGTTTATTGTATTTGCGCTCACGTTTTTGTTTCCTCTTATCTGGATTTTCATGATGAAACGATTAGAAATGATTGACAGTTTTGAGTTAGAAAATGCCAACGATCGCATTATTCCATTTATCGCTACCGCTACCTTTTATTTATGGGCTACCTGGATGTTTAAACCAAGTGTAACCATGAAAATTCCTCCAAACATTCTTTTATTCTACATGATGCTGGGAGCCTGCTTGGGAATTTTTATAGGGTTCTTCATTAATATTTTTAGCAAAGTGAGTTTGCATGCTATCGGTGCCGGTTCTTTAATAAGCTTACTGCTGGCTTTGATGAATTATTCTACGTACGATTTGCGACCCGCCTTAATTGCTTTGATATTGCTGGCCGGACTTATTGGAACAGCACGGCTGCTGTTAAACGCTCATACTCCCCGACAAATTTTTATCGGTTATTTTATTGGATTCACCGGGCAATTTGTAGCCTTCACCATTATTCCCCGATTGCTCAAATTCTTATAAACTATGTACAACACCATTCTCTTTTCTATCGAGGCCGGTATTTGCCGAATTACTTTAAACCGACCTGAAGTATTCAATTCGTTTAATGAAGAATTGAGTGCTGAATTTATTGCTGCTTTAAAAAAAGCATCGAAGGAAGAAGCCGTCAGGACGGTTATCATTAGCGGGGAGGGAAAGGCTTTTTGTTCCGGTCAGGACTTGAAAGATATAAAAGGCGAAATAGGCGAAAGAAGTCTTGGTGACTCGGTACTGCGCAGATACAATCCGATGATTCTCGCTATTCGGGAAATGCCCAAACCGGTCATTTGCCGCCTCAATGGAGTGGCTGCGGGTGCGGGAGCTTCTTTGGCTTTGGCCTGCGACATAATTATTGCTGCCGAAAATGCTTCGCTCATTGAAGTATTTGCCAACGTGGGATTAGTGCCCGATTCCGGCTCCTCCTTTTTTCTTCCGCATTTGGTCGGCTACAACAAAGCTTTTGAACTGATTACGCTGGCCTCTAAAGTAAGTGCGGAGGAAGCTCGGCAACTCGGCATTATTTATAAGGCAGTACCAGCCGGTGAATTAGACCTTGCAGTGAATGAATTGGCGCAGCGCTATGCCGTGGGGCCTACCAAATCGTATGCTATCACTAAGAAAATGTTGAACAAGGCATACTCCGCTTCTCTCAACGAGATGTTGCAACAGGAATATTACGGGCAGGAAATGGCGGGCAGAAGTGCCGACTATAAAGAAGGAGTGACGGCCTTTATAGAAAAGCGCCAGCCCGAGTTTAAGGGAAAGTAAGCGGGCAGATAGGGAACCTCCGGCATTTTCCGCCATCGGTTCTAAGCTAACTCTTTCACCGGATCCCAAAACAATTTCTCGAAATCAACTACGGTGTCTTTTTCAACTCGTATGCCCTCTTTTTCGAGTAACATTTGCATCACGTTAGAAGCACCAAAATGATGTTTCCCCGATAACATGCCATTGCGGTTGAGCACCCGATGAGCCGGCACTTTTGGTTTTTGCCCTTGACAGGCACTCAAGGCATAGCCAACGGTACGAGCTGATTTTGCCGCTCCCAAATAATTGGCAATGGCACCAAAACTCGTTACCCGTCCTTTCGGAATTAAGCGCGTTACCGCCCACACGTTCTCAAAAAATGAGTACGTCCGTTCTTCGCGGCTCCATTCCTTTTTGCCTTGCTTCATGGCAAGCTAAACTTTAGATAGTTGATTTTGCGACCATTGGCGAGGTGTGATTTCTCGTAATAGGTCTGTATGGCAAGCTCTTCAAATTCGAGCGGAGCCGCGTAAATATCTTCTTTATAATAAACAAGAGGGAGTGCTGCTTCCTGCACTACATCGCGGGTATAATGAAACAAGGGTAAATCATCGGTTTTAAAATGAACCATTGCCCCGGGTTTGCAAATGAGCCGGTAGCGTTGCAGAAAACTCGGAGCGGTGAGTCTTCTTTTCGCAGTGGCTTTGCGCGGAAAAGGATCGGGAAAGGTGATCCAAATCTCCTCCACTTCACCGGGAGCAAAAAAATTAGTGATGTTTTCAATGCGCATTCGTCCAAAAGCCACATTGCTCTGTTGTCCCTCCAAAGCCCTTTTAGCACCTGTAAACAGCCGCGCACCTTTTACATCTATCCCCACAAAATTTCTTCCGGAATATTTGGTCGCCAGAGCTACGGTATAATCGCCTTTGCCGCAGCCCAGCTCCAGCGTGAGCGGATGGGAGTTGCCGAATACCTTTTCGTTCCACATTCCTTTCAAATTCATTTCTTCACCGGCACTATTTACCAATGTGGGTTGGGTATAATGCGGATTCTGAAACACATTGGAAAATGTGGCTACAGAGTTAATCTTGAACATTTTGGCTTTAGCCATCATCCATCTATTTTCTGCTTCGGGTAGTCGAAGGCGCAAAAATATTCTTCCTGTGAAAATTCAGCGCGAAGCAAGGATAGAAAGTTTTATTTCGGTGGGGCGGCAGCTTTAATTCAACACGAAGCAACGGAAGAGAGTTTTATTTCGTTTTAGATATAGCTGCCTGTATAATTAAAGACCTGTGACATGAAAAAGCTTTTCCTTCTTCCCCTTCTGCTTCTTACTTTTTGGATGACTGAGGCACAGATCCCCAACAGTGATTTTGAGCAGTGGGACTCTCAGCCGGTATTAATAGATTGGAACACGAACAGTCATCCACTCACTCTGCCTGCTTGGGAGCCATATATTGTTCGGCAAGATACCAATCGCTACAGTGGTAAATATGCGGCTTACTTTTATGCCAACGGCTTGTTTAAAGCTGTAGCAAGTACTACTTTTTCGGTACATTTTCATCCGGTGGCTCTTACCGCATGGGTTCGATATAGTTTTGCGCCTTGCGTAAACGATAGCGGCTTTGTAGATCAGGATACTATTTCGATAGAGGTAGAGTTACTGAACGGGAGTACTGTGGTAGATAAGGGTTATTGGGAATACCATCAAGCGGGTTATTTACCCGGCTATCAGTTTTTGTCGGTTCCTATTTCAAATAATGCCACGGCTTTTGATTCTTGTAGAATAACCATACAAGGCGGTAAGGTGAATGGCGGTTGCGGAATTATTGCCGCCCGCACCGAATTTAAAGTAGATCATCTGGAACTGAAGTATGGGGCTTCTACTTCGTGTATAGATAGCACCCTGATTTGCGACACTTGTCCCTGCATTGCGCTATACGACCCGGTGTGTGGCTGCGATGGCAAAACGTATGGAAACGATTGTCAGGCATATTATTCGGGAGTTACTGCTTGGAACACGGGTGCTTGCGCACTCCCTTCGTCTGATAGTTGTATTTATATCGGAGTGGTGGCTCAGGGGGTAGAATGTTTGTTAGTGGATGACTTTCAAACCGGCACACTGCTGCTGCCTTGCAGTTTACCATCCGGTGCGGTGCTGCATTTAGGAGATACTGTTTCATATAATTATACCCCCGGCACTTGTGCCTCTATTTGTATGCAGGGGCTTGAAGCCGACTTTACCTGCTTTGAGGTGTTGAGGGCTGCAGCAGATACAAACCAACAGGGGTCGGGCTTATGCCAAGCAGGTTTTTCCTATCAAAAGAACATTGATTCCGTCCGGTTCAGCAATCAGTCTGCTGCCGCTACTATACTCAGCTATCAGTGGAACTTCGGTGACGGGCAAAGCGATACGGTCGCTAACCCGGTGCATTTTTATGCACAAGACGGCACTTATACGGTGTGTCTTTTTTTAAGCAGTTTAGACAGCCTGAACCAACTCTGCTACGATCATTTTTGCGATACCCTTTTTATCACTCATGCCTGCATTGATTCTACACTGATTAACTGTAACAACCCTACTATTTGTTGTGATTTTGTGCCCTTTATTCCGGTTTGCGGTTGCGATAGTGTGACCTACAATAATGCTTGCGAAGCCGTGAATATGTTTGGAGTAAGCCGCTACTATATTGGAAGTTGCATAAGCGGCATTCATGAGCCTACCGACTTGTTACAGAAAATATCGCTGCTGCCGAATCCCGCTTTGGAAGAGGCTGCCCTTACGTTTGACTTAATGCAGCCGACTTTTGTTCAGGTGCAACTGCGCTCGGTAATTGGTCAACTACTTTATACTTACCCTGCCGGACATCTAAACTCCGGCACACACCGCATCGCTCTACCCATACAACTGCTCAGTGCCGGAGTTTACCTGATGGAACTAAGCCTGAACGGCAAACCTTTGGTAGTGCGCAAGCTGGTGAAAGAGTAGTTTTATTTTACCGGTTGCGGATGAAACCATTATGGGTGTTCATCATCTTTGGCGATCTACGAATTGAACCATTAAGGGTGCCGGTTCCAAATTTCTGTGATAGAAATTTTAACTCCATAAGATAGTATGATACCCATTCCTAAAGCCCCCAACATTGACCAAATGCTTAATAACTACATTAAAACCAACCACAAGTACAAAAGCGGTGTAGCTAACTGGATGGGGACAAACCGAAGTGCTGTAAATAAATACATAGAAAGAGCCGACATAAAAGCAAGCACCCTCTGGCGATTAAGCCATGTGCTGAAACACAACTTTTTTGCGGAAGTGGGTGCTCAATTGCCTCCGGAGTTTTCTGCTGTTGCCGAAAATCCTTTGCAAGCCCGCATTGCCGAACTCGAAAAGCAGAAAAGTGATTTAGAGACGAAGGTGCAAACCTTAAAGGAGGCGATTGAGTTGATGGGGGGGGGGGGAAGGTGAGTATGAAGCAGAAGACTTCGCTGTTCGCCATGTTAGTGTAGCGCATCCCGAACCGTAGATAATGGACGATATTAAATCGTCCTGTAAGCAGATGCAAATTTGCTGCGTTCTATTAATTCTATATGTGCTTTATGGCACAGCTTCTATCACAAACCCCTTTTTGCGCAGCAGTTCTATCACCCCCTTTTCTCCGGGAAGGTGTAAGGCTCCGATAGCAATAAAAGTAGATTGCTTTCGTATAAAATCACTCATGCGGTTGGCCATCCTTTTGTTGCGGTCGGTGACTAAGGCCTTGTAGAATTTGGCGGGCATTTCATTTTCTTCGTTTTCGCGGGCGAGGCTATCTAAATTCTCTTCGAGATAAAACTGCACCATCGCAGTAGCTCCCTGCCGGTTTCTTTCATATTCATGTACTTCATGCACCAGCATATCGGCCTGCTCATTATAGTTAAGTGAATTGAGGGCACTTAGTTGTTCATCGGCCGTTTCAATACCAATAATTATTTTATGATGGTCGGTTGCCAACTGATACAGATATAAGTCCAGCACATCCTCTTCGCAGGTCAGCGAATCGGTCAAACCCATTGCGGCTGTTTCAAAAATGGTCATGATAAAAACAGGAGCCATGTTATCTAACAGACCCATAGAAAAACCGGTTTGATCTCTAATAACAGAATCTAACAACAAATACGCTGCCTGCGGAATCATCTTTTTGAGGCTGTAATTTTTCCCCATCATCAGCTTGCTGAGTAGCGACATGTCAAGGGCTTGCTTCGGATCTACTTCCATAGCAAATGCAGCACTTTGACTAAAGAAAGGAATGGCGCGGTCACTCATCGCTTTTACGCGGCTGTCAGTCGTGTGCATACTGCCAAAGAGATAAGAAGGTGCTGATAATCCGTTCCCCGATATTTTCCAAAGCAAAGAATGATACTGCGCACTTACCGGTAGCGTTAACAGCGGCAGCCATAGCAAGTAAAATAATTTCTTCATCTTGCGAAGTAAAACGAAAAAGGTGATTGTTGTTGGAGATATAATTATTAGCGAGGATGTGGTGGAAGAGCAGTTTATATGTGATTTGAACGTTTGCAAAGGAGCTTGCTGTGTAGAAGGGGAACTCGGTGCTCCACTCCAGGAGGAAGAGACCAAAATATTAGAAGAGATCTACGAAAAGGTAAAGCCTTATTTATTGCCCGAAGGCATCGCTGCTATTGAAAAACAAGGCCCTTGGATACGGACAGAGGAAGCCGAAAAGTTCAACACCCCACTGATGAAAAAAGGCGGTTGCGCCTGGATGAACTACGACAAAAATGGAGTAGTGATTTGCGGTATCGAAAAAGCGTATTTAGATGGCGTGATAGACTGGAAGAAACCCATCTCCTGCCATCTGTATCCCATCCGCATTACAAAACAAAAGAAAACGGGCTTCGATATGGTGAACTACGAGCGGTGGTACATTTGCAAAGCCGCCTGCAAGCTGGGGAAGTCGCTCAAGATGCCGGTTTTTCGCTTTCTTAAAGAGGCTATTATCCGAAAGTATGGAGAAGATTTTTATCGCGCATTAGAAGAATACGCCAACACAAAAGGTATCTGATTCCTGTCTTTTTCTCTGTTCACTCAGCGGTTGGCGGTTATAATGATTTCTGCCATTACATGTTTATAATTCCGCTTGCTGATAAATTCGCAAATAGCATAAGCAAGTCCTTTATACATGGCGAAGAAAAAAATAAAGCCGCAAGATTTTTGGTGGTGGTTTAAGTGGACCCAAATAATTCTTTGGTCGGGGATACTGCTTTGCATTCTATTTTTTGTCGGTATCAATTATGGTCTGTTGGGAGAAATGCCCGATTTGGAGGCCATACAAAATCCTCGAAATGCGGTTTCTACCACCATCTATTCCTCCGACTTTGAAGTGCTCGGCTCGTATTACACCGAAAACCGGATAGAAGTTTCGTACGATGATCTCTCTCCTTATTTAGTGCAGGGCTTAGTCACCACCGAAGACAAACGATTTTATAACCATTCAGGCATTGATCTCAAAGGCTTGTTTCGCGCCATAGTACTCACCGGCTTATTGGGACGTGATGGCGGTGGCGGCTCTACGCTTACGCAGCAGTTGGCCAAAAATCTCTTTCATCAGGATTTCAACCGAGCGGGCGCTATTAAGCGAGTGGTTCAGAAACTTAAAGAATGGGTGCTGGCTGCCAAATTGGAGCGAACGTTTACAAAGGAAGAAATCATCAGCCTGTATTTCAACACCATCGGCTTTGGGTACAATTCGTACGGCATCAAAACAGCCGCGTTTACTTATTTCTATAAAACCCCCAAAGAGTTAAATCCGGAAGAAGCAGCAATGCTGGTAGGCATGTTAAACGGCCCTTCCTATTACAATCCGCGCCTGCACCCCAAGCGCGCTGCCGAAAGGCGCAACTTGGTTTTACACCGAATGGTGGAAGGAAACGACCTCTCTAAAGCAATGTATGATTCCCTCTCTACACAGCCTATCAAACTCAATTTTCACAATCCTGATTTCAGAGAGGGAAGCGGCACTTACATCCGCGAATACCTACGGCAAGAATTGCAAAACTGGTGCGATAAACATCCCAAACCGGGAGGCGAAAAATGGAATATTTATGAAGATGGATTAAAGGTTTACACCACGATTGATTCGCGCATGCAAAAATATGCGGAGGATGCCACAGCAGAACATTTAAAATACTTGCAGGATGCCTACTTTAAAGAATGGCGGGGACGCGACCCGTGGAAATACGGCATTCGCGCCAAGCCTGATTTGTTAGATAAAATGATGCAGCAAAGCGACCGCTACTTAGGAATGAAAGCGGAAAAAAAATCGGATGCCGCCATCAAAAAGGCTTTTGAAACGAAAGTAGAAATGACGGTGTTCAGTTGGCATGGCGACAAATCGTATAGTATAGATACCATGATGAGTCCCTTGGATTCGCTGCGCTATTACCTGCAAATTATTCAAGTGGGTTTCTTAGCCGTAGATGCAAAGACCGGAGAAATAAAAGCCTGGATAGGCGGCCCCAACATTCGTTACTTTCAGTTAGACCACGTAAAGAAATCTACCAAGCGGCAGGTGGGTTCTACCATGAAACCCTTTGTGTATGCTTCGGCTATTGACAAAGGTTATTCTCCTTGCACACCTATCTCCTATTTGCCTCCTAAGTTTGAAGGCAACGATGCCAACTGGGATCCCGAAGGAACCAACCGTTGGAAAGAAGGAGAAATTGTACCGATGGAAGATGGGCTTTGGTATTCTGATAACCGGATTACCGCCAACATAATCAGCTCTATGGTTACCCCTCAGGAATTAGTGGCTTTTGCACGAAGATTAGAAATTGAGAGTCCCTTAGACCCCGTGCCGGCTCTTTGTTTAGGGGTATCTGATATTTCCCTTTATGAAATGGTAGGCGCTTACACCGCCTTTGCCAACTTAGGCACTTACAGCAAGCCCTTCTTCATCAAAAAAATTGAAGACAAAGAGGGCAATGTACTCGCCAACTTTAGTGAAGTTCACAAGGAAGCCATTCCCGAAAAGACCGCGTATATCACCACTGAAATGCTGAAGGGAGTTATTAATAAAGGCACTGGTGCCAGGTTGCGCTCCCGTTTTGGATTGCAGATGCCGCTGGCAGGAAAAACAGGTACCACCCAAAGCAATGCCGATGCTTGGTTTATGTGCTTCAACCCCGACATAGTAGTAGGTTCTTGGGTGGGTTTTGAGCAGCCAAGTGTTCACTTTGCTTCAAACAGTACAGGAGCGGGAGCTACTGCCGCCATGCCTATTGTGGGGCAATTTCTGAAAAGTGTTTTCAATGATAGGATATTACAAGTAGGCCAAGGCGATTTCAGTTTGCCTTCCGATTCTTCTAACCTGAATGTTGTGTTTGATTGTGCTGCTCTTGATTCTATTAAAAAAAAAGAAGCCCTGTTCAATCCTGGTTTTTAAAAATCAAAAATGCCTTTCGGAAAGATATATCTGATACCCTCGTTTCTGGGAGAGAACAACCCCGACATCATCACCGATCAGGTAAAAAAGACAGTCGCGGGATTAAGTGAGTTTATTGTGGAAGACCTTCGCAGCGCCAGAAGATATCTGCGCGCCATCGGCTATCAAAAAGATTTTGATACGGAAGTTACTTTACACGAATTAGATAAACATGCCGCCAAACAGAACTGTCAGCAATTATTAGAAAATGTGCTGCGCGGAACCGACTGCGGCATTATTTCCGAAGCGGGGAACCCCTGCATTGCTGACCCGGGAAATGAAATAGTAGCTTTTGCCCATCGCAAAAATATTGAGGTAATTCCCTTAGTAGGACCTTCGTCTATATTGCTGGCTTTAATCGCTTCGGGGTTTAACGGACAGCAGTTTTCATTTCACGGTTACTTGCCTATTAAAGAACCGGAGCGGAGCAAAAAAATAAAGCAACTGGAAAATGCCACCCGCACTGCCACACAGCTATTTATGGAAACGCCTTTCCGCAATCAAAAACTATTAGAAGAATTGCTGAAGCATTGCAGCGATGAAACGAATTTGTGCATTGCCTGTGATCTCACTTTACCTACACAATTTATCCGCACCAAAACCATTAAGGAGTGGAAGTCGCAACTCCCCCTGTTGCATAAGCGTTATTGCATTTTTTTGTTGGGGGCTTAAAACAAATGTTCCCTCTCTATTTTAAGAAGGCGGAACAACAACTCAGAGCCGATGGTGGGACTCGAACCCGCGACCAACGCATTACGAATGCGCTACTCTACCAACTGAGCTACATCGGCTTGTTAACTCCGCAAATTTTATAACTTCATTTGACAAGTGCTATACTTCACAGCATCTTTCTTTGGCAAACAGTAACTACCAACACTTATAAGACGCATAACCGTTGCTGCAATAAAGATGTTATTATCCGGCAGATGAAGGAGGCAACAAGGAGTATTTATTTGTCGAAACGAGGATAATTAATTTACGGCTGAGAGATAGTGTGAAGACATGAATTGTAAAGCGTTTGCGAAACCGGCTGACTATTGATTTATGACCGCACAAATTTCATAGCCATAAGCAAACTTCTCTCTAAGGATAATTAAGATGGACCAACTCGATAATATTCACATCCACTTTAGCCCGGGCAGCCTCATGGCTCTCAATGTTATTCTGGCACTTATTCTATTCGGTATTGCCCTCGAACTGCGCAAAGAAGATTTTAGTGCGTTGCTGCAAAACAAAAAAAGTGCCTTGGCGGCACTCAGCTCACATTTCATTATTCTTCCGATGATTACTTTTTTACTCGTAAAAATTATTCACCCGCCTGCTTCCATTGCATTAGGAATGATATTAGTAGGTGCTTGCCCGGGTGGCAACATGAGTAATTACTTTACTCACTTGGCCAAAGGCAATACCGCCCTGGCGGTTAGCATTACCTCGGTTTCGCACCTTATGGCCATTGTGCTCACTCCACTCAACTTTTCGGTTTACGGTAGCCGATATGCCCCTGCTGCGGCACTACTACGCGAAATTCACCTCAACTTTTCTGAAGTTTTTCAAACGGTTATCTTAGTGATCATCCTGCCTCTTTGCGCGGGAATGTTATTGAACCAATACCGCCCTCAGATAGCGGCACGCATTACCCCCTTTATGAAAAAATTCTCTTTAGCCGCCTTTGGATTTTTTTTGGTAGCCGCCTTTGTGGCTAATGCTAAAGTTTTTCTGAGCACTATGAGTTTTATTCTGCCGATAGTGATTCTTCACAATACCTTGGCTTTGGGCAGCGGCTACACCTTTGCACGGCTGCTACGGTTATCGGCTGCAGATATAAAAACCATCACATTTGAAACCGGAGTGCAAAACAGCGGTCTGGGACTAATTCTCATTTTCAGTTTCTTCAACGGTATGGGGGGCATGGCCTTAGTTGCCGCTTGCTGGGGACTTTGGCATTTAGTAAGCGGTGGCTTATTAGCCGGATGGTGGGGAGGACATTACCTCCAAGTGGCAAAGCGCAATAATTAATCTAAAGGGAAAGAATTCGGGTTTATCGTTTAGCGATTATATTTAGCCCTCACATTCGATGAATAGCATGAAGCAAATTTTACTCTCTCTCACTTTATTTGCATTTCTCGCAAATGCCGTTTCGGCGCAGGAACTCAACGGCATTCTACTCGACAAAAGCAGTGGAGAACCGCTGATAGGTGCTACGGTATTAGTCAAAGGAACTACTAATGGTGCGCTGACCGATGTAAACGGAAAGTTTCAATTAAAAATTATCGAAACACCCCCCTTCACTCTCGTCTTTTCATATATCGGTTACGATGCGCAAGAAATAGAAATAAAAAGCGCCACAGATTTAAAGCGCTCTTTCAATATCCGGCTGGCTGTTTCTGAAACGGTTCTGGATGCAGTAGAAATAGTGGACTCTCGCATTACCGAAAAGCAACAGCAATCACCACTTACCGTTGAAAGTATGGGGTTACAGGCCATTAAGCAAACCGCAGCAACTACTTTTTACGAAGGTCTCAGTACCTTGAAGGGGGTAGATATGACGGCTGCTTCTTTGGGCTTTGTGATTATCAATACCCGAGGCTTTAACTCTACCTCTCCGGTTCGTTCTCTTCAACTTTTAGACGGGGCAGACAACCAGGCACCGGGGCTTAATTTTAGCGTTGGAAATTTTGCAGGTGCTTCCGAAATTGATATCCAAAAGGTGGACTTAATCGTGGGTGCATCTTCCTCCTTGTATGGGCCAAACGCTTTCAACGGAGTCATCAGCATGCAAACCAAAAATCCTTTTTATTATCCGGGATTAACCGTGTTTGTAAAGAGAGGAGAGCGCAACATGTTTGAAGGGGCCATTCGCTACGCAAAAGTTTTTAAAAATAAAGTGGGCACGGACAAATTTGCGTTTAAGTTAAACTTCAGTTACCTGCGGGCAGATGATTGGGAGGCCGATAACATGTCCGCTTCTACCAATTCGTGGCAACCGGTTGGCAATCCCGGAGGATACGATGCCGTAAACAGATATGGTGACGAACTATTAACTAAGGATGCGTACAACTATGCTAACAGTCCCTATATAATGCGACAACGCCCGGGCTTAGGTCAATTTTTCAGAACCGGTTACTTAGAAAAAGATGTGGTGAATTACGATGTGAGAAATATAAAGGCCAACACATCGCTTCATTATAAGATCACGGATAAGGTTGAATTGAAGGGAAGCTACAATTACGGTTCGGGTTCTACGGTGTACCAAGGCGATAACCGCTACCGTTTGAATGGACTTACTTTCCAGCAAGCGAAAATAGAGATAGGCCAGCCCGATAAGTTTTTTGTGCGCGCTTATGCCACTTTCGAAAACTCCGGAAATTCTTATGATGCCGTATTTACCAGTTTAAAAATGCAGCAGTATGCAAAAACCGATTTGCAATGGGGGCAACATTACGAGCGCTTTTGGTCGAATGGACTTCCCGGTTTATTGGCTCCAATGGCACGGGTAAAAAACTTACCTAATTTCCCAAACACCAACACCGTTTGGACGGAGGCCACCGCAGCGCAAGCAAATGCCGTTTTGGATTTATATCAGGACTCTCTCACGCTATGGCATCAATGGGCGCGCACCTATGCCGATACCGTCACTCAATTTGGTGGCCGGGCGCGATTAGTTCCCGGAACCGAGCTGTACGATTCTATATTTCACGACATTATTTCGCGCACCGCCTTTGAGCAGGGCGGAACTCTTTTTTACGACCGCTCTAAGTTAGTGCACGTACAGGGAGAATATAAATTTGAACCAAAGAAAAAGAGAGCAGAAAAGCCGCTGTTTGAGCTGATAACGGGGGCGAGTTTCAGGATATATTTGCCCGACTCTAAGGGAACCATTTTTAGCGACACAATTGTGCGCAATTATGCCCGAGACTCTTCCGGAAATATTTTGAAAGACAACACCGGAAACTACATCGTGCTGGATTCCACAAGAAAGTGGATTCGCAACTGGGAAGTGGGGGGCTACATCAGCCTGTCAAAGAAGTTTGATTTTGGGGCGGAGAACAAAAATTCATTTATCGTCACTGCCACTTGTCGGGTAGATAAAAACCAAAACTTTCCGGTGATTGCCACACCTGCCGCCTCTATTGTATATTCTTACAAAAACAATCACACGATTCGCTTGTCATTTGCATCGGCTATTCGCAATCCTACACTACAAGATCAATATCTTTATTACAACGTAGGCCGAGCCATCCTTATCGGAAATTTAAACGGCTTCGACTCCCTCCCTACAGTAGAATCGGTTCGCAACTACTTTGATAGTGCCGAGCCGAACGACTCTATGATAAAATACATTAACGTTCCGAAAGTGCGACCCGAAAAAGTACAGAGTTTAGAGTTGGGCTACAAAGGGGTAATAGCAAAAAAGCTCTACATTGACGGAAGTGCCTATGTAAGTTTTTACCGTTACTTTTTGGGCTATCAATTCGGACTTACTTTACAGCAAATCGGATTCACAAAACAGCCTAAACAAGTTTACCGCGTAGCAGCCAATTCGCCAGACCGGGTAATGACGTATGGAGCCTCTATTGGCTTTAATTATTTCTTCATCCGCAATTACTCCTTTAATGGAAACTACAGTTGGAACCACATAAATATGATGGGATCAACCGACCCCATTATTCCGGCTTTCAACACCCCTGAGCATAAATTCAATGTGGGCTTTAGTGGCAGTAATATCAAAATAAAAAACACTCCCGGTTTCGGATTTAATATCACCTACAAATGGATACAAGGATTTATGTTTGAAGGCTCGCCACAATTTACCGGCTCTATTCCCTCTTATTCTTTGTTAGATGCTCAAATAAATTGGGAAGTAAAAAAGATTTACAGCACGTTTAAACTGGGAGGCTCTAACCTTATTTCAAAGAAAAATTATCAGGCTTACGGTGGTCCCGGAATTGGCCGCTTAATTTATGCTTCTGTATTGATTGATGTAGATGCCGAAAGCCTCAAAAGAGGATATGACAAGATAAAAACGAAGTGGTAATAAAAATTTCTTATTTTCAACCTTCAAGATTAAACACCCTTTTTTAAACCAAACCCATTATGTTATGAAAAGAAGTTTACGATTTCTGGTCATTGGCGCACTTGTAGCCCTGGCTGGTACTTCGAACGCTCAAGTTCGCTATTTAGACGAAGTGTTTACCGATGTGCAGGTAGATACAAGCATTGTATATGCACAGAACTATGAATTTTTCACCGGCTTCAGCTCACTGCAACCGCTAAAAATGGATGTTTACCGTCCGGTGGGCGATACTGCTACTAATCGGCCGGTGATATTGCTCTCACACAACGGTTCCTTCCTTCCCGAAAACCTTACCACCGCCCTTTTGGGTCTATGCTTTAAGGGTAGATCAGATTCTTCAATGGTAGAACTTTGCAAGCGCTTTGCCCGCAGAGGATACGTTGCTGTTTCTTTCGATTACCGTTTAGGTTGGAGTGCCACTTCCAGTTCACAGGAAGTTCGCACCTCTACCATCATCCGCGCAGTTTACCAAGCTATGCAGGATGCCAAATCATTAGTTCGTTACTTTAAAAATGATTTTGCGTCCAACAGTAATTCTTATGGTATTGACACCGGTAAATTTGTAATTGGTGGCTCTAACTCCGGAGCTTATGTAGCTTTGGCAGCAGGCGCACTTAACGATACCGCAGAGTTGTCAGCTCCTAAATTTGTCGGCTCCGGTGGTCCATTTATAAGTCAGGATACTCTAGGTGATTTTGATGGTTTCGGAGGTGTGCAAAACCACGACAACTATCCCGGCATTTCTTCCAAATTTAGCTGTGTGCTATCTCTGGGAGGTTGTATAGGCGATACCTCATGGGTGCAGCCGGGCGAAGTGCCAGTGCTGGCTTTTCACGGGGTTAACGAAACCGGAAGCCCTTACAATACCGGAATAGTAACCACCACCACCGGACAGCCGGTGATTGAAGTTAGTGGCCCCGGTGACTATATGCCTTATGTAGATAAATATGGAAACAACGATGTGTTTAAGCCAAATAACTTTCCGCAAGGCCCGGCTAATATTGATGGACAAGGTGCCACCACCGTATCTATTGAAGGCTTGTATCCATTCTATGGAACGGGTTTTGAGCCATACAACTGGTACGATCCTACTTGCTACAATGGTTCCACCAACATGCAAGCTTTAAATCCGGGTGCTACCCCTACACGCGCCAATCTGTATATTGATACTATTATGGGTTATGCTTCTCCGCGCCTTTATAAATTATTGATAGATCCTTCTTACACGGGACCTACCGGTATTCGCGAAGTTTCCGGAAACATAGAAATGCAAGTGTTCCCTAATCCGGCTTCTGCTCAGTTGAACGTTCATGTTAGTTCACTTGAAAAGCCTATTCAAACCATTCGATTATACAACATCATAGGTGAAATGGTGAAGGACGACAACAGCATCGCTTCTTACAATCACAGCTTGAACGTAAGCAATCTGACCAACGGCATTTACCTGATATATGTAAAACTGGCGGACGGCACTTATACTACAAGAAAAGTAACTATTGAGAGATAAAAATCAGTAGGTAATATCTTCTAAAAAAGGGGCAGAAATTAATTTCTGCCTCTTTTTATTTTAATGATTGGCTGCTTGTCATGTGGTCAGTTAAACTTAGAATTACCCAAATAGCGCAACTCTACGCGCGAGCTACGCTGCATTTATGTGCTATTTGAGGACTTTCAATCCATTGGTCTCCATCCAAATTTCTTTTCGATTTTCCTTCTATATTGAGTGTCAAATGGGCCAATCACTTTTGGGGCGGTCGTACTTACAAGAGGATATAACCCATTTATACCCCCAAACCCAAACCTCCGTAAAACGACTCTGTATTTTGATAGTATGTAACTGACGGGGCAAGGCAAGCAATGAGAATTATGCAAAATGCCTTAGGAAGTTCTCAAAAAAAGGTGATAAGTGTTTTATTTTAGAGAGTATAAGTTTCAATTGGCAATCGCTAACGCACATTGCCCATAAGATGCCGCGCCAAAGGTTGGATGAGTACGAGCACTTCAACATCTATAACTAGCTATTAATGGCAGTTGAGAAATAGAGGCCGATATTTAAAGAAGAGTGTGGGGTTTGAGTAGCCCCGTTGCCTAAAGGCAGCGGGGTTTTTAATTGGGCTTGGTTTGTGCCTCCGATTGAGCCCATTTGCACCTTGCGCATATCCCCATTCTGGCCTCACAAAGCCCCGCACTTATTTTTTGCTGTTTATTTTCTTTACTTTTCGCCTTCTTTAAAAACCAAGAACAATGAATAAACTTTATCTACTCCTGCTGATTGTTTTTATAACACCCTTCCGCAGTTTTTCTCAATGCACCGAGACCCCTACTCCAAAAATTTTATTAGTGGGAGATAGCTGGGCTTGGTTTATGAGCACTCAGTCTATTATTAATATCGAATTAAAAGCCTGGGGACATTCTAATTATACTTTTGTTTCTGACGCTATAGTGGCCGAAAACGGAGCACAAACAGATGACTTTTTGAAAGCCGATAAGAAGGTAGAAATTCAAACGCTATTAAACAACAATCCATCTATTGAAGTAGTGCACTTGAGCATTGGCGGAAATGATTTTCTGGGCGATTGGAACATCAACATGACCCCGGGTCAAACCGACACCCTCACGTCAAATGTTTTTCTGCGATTAGACTCTGTGATACAATACATAAAAAGCTGCAAGCCGGGTATCATGGTTTTTTGGAGCGGATATGTTTATCCCAATTTTGCCGAGCCTATTAATGATATGGCTCCATTTCAAACCAGCCAACCATTCTATAATACCTGGCACGGTATGGGCGAACCCACTTTTCTTCAAATCAACACCTTGCTCAATGATATTTCGCTAAAGTTCGACAGCATCTATGCCAGCGACCCACAAGTGAAACATGTCATCTGCACCGGCTTAATGCAATATGTATATGGTCAAACTTCACCCATGAGTGTACCACCCTTTGGAACTTATGCCGCACATACGCAGCCTCTTCCCTTTGGTGATCCTAACTATCCCTCTCCCAAAACAGCGATGAACGATTATGGATTTACCAAAGACTGTTTTCACCTTTCTGCCAACGGTTTTAAAGCGTTCTTCAGCTACCACTTGCAAAAATTTTATCAGAAATATTTGATGGATGATTTGTATCTGCTTTCGGCAAATAACAACGAAACGGGGACGGTTTCATCGCAAGGCAGCGTAGCTGCATCGCTTTCGCTCGGCAATGCTTCCGGTGAAGATTTTGCGACAGTGCTTTCTTTTAATACTACCGCAATGGCCGATACTACTTTGGCCAAGGCGAGTCTGTTTATCAGAAGGCAATCATTAACCGGCACTAACCCGCTTTCCGGTACCTTGGAAGTAACCGTGAAGAATGGTGATTTGGGAACCACTGCAAATGTAGAGGCTGCCGACTATACCGCTACTGGCGATGCTTCAGGCGCGCCTTGTCAGTTTGGTTCTATTGCTAATAATGATGATTGGGTTCGCTTAGATCTTCCTGTTCAGGCTCTTCCTTTTATTAAAAATGCAGCAGGCACACAAATTATAATCAAAGCTCCGGGAGCCACGGGCAAGGTAGATTTCTACAACTCTACCGATCCTGATTTTGCTCCTGTGCTAAATCTGGTCTATGGAGAAACGCCCTCATCTGTTGGCCCCACTTTAACCGAAAATTCCTTTTCTATTTTCCCGAACCCAACTACCGGAAAATTGACGATAGATGCAAAAGGCGAAATCATTAAGCAGATAGAGATGACCAATACCTTGGGCCAAGTAGTGTTTCATTCCACTACGGCTACCAATACTATTGATATCTCCGGCCTTTCGGCAGGTGTATATACACTAAGCCTTACTACTTTAAATGGTACCGCTTCTCAACGTATTCTTAAAAATTAATCAGTCCCTGTAATAAAAATGCCCGAAGAAATTTCTTTGGGCATTTTTAGTGTACCGAAGTCCTCTCCGTTCAAAGCATTTTCTCTGATTTGGCATCCCCCTTTAAAGCATCAAAGAATATTGCCATCCAATTATCTGCCCTTAGCATTAGAAACCCTTTGTCGAAGTTGATTTCAGCGCGCATTTTATCTCTATAATTTTTGAGTCAAAACTTGGTGGAAAGCATATTTTCTTATCTTCGATTCCGCCTGAAAAAATTACTAAGTAATCCCAACAGTTAAATGAAACAAATTTTTACTCTCGTTACATTCCTTGTAATATCCCTATCCGCGTTTTCTCAAAACAAAACTATAACCGGAAAAATAACAGATGCCGCCACCAAAGAAGCCATGATTGGAGCCACTGTAATGGTGAAAGGAACACAAATTGGCACCGCTACTGATGCGGAGGGAAAGTTCTCTTTATCGGTTCCTCCGGGATCTAAAACGCTCACCATTTCTTATGTAGGATACACCCCGCGCGATGTAAGCATAGGAAGTAATACTACAATAAGCGTGGCTCTTGAAACTGCCTTTATTCCCGGAGGGGAAGTGGTGGTTACTTCCTCCAGAGTAGCAGAATCTATCAAAGAAGCTCCGCTACAAATCGAGAAGATGACTTCGCGTGAAATCAAATCTGCCGCCTCGGGCGATTTTTATCAGAGTATTGGCAACTACAAAGGAATTGATATTGTCACCAGTTCAGCCGGTTTCAAGGTCATCAACCTGCGCGGATTCAGCGATACCCGTTCCTTGCGCACCAAGCAGTTTATTGATGGTATTGATAACGAAGCTCCGGGATTAAATTTCCCGGTAGGGAACATGGTAGGTGCCAACGATTTAGACTTAGAAAGTGTAGAAATTATATCGGGCGCTGCTTCTGCTCTTTACGGAGCAAACGCTATGCAAGGAGTAGTTTCTATGACCAGCAAAAGTCCCTACGATTTTAAAGGGCTTTCCCTGCAACTAAAAGGTGGAGGAACCACTAATCCGGGACCTTACTTTGATGGGCAGATACGATACGCCAACACGTTTGGAAAGGACAACCGCTTTGCCTTCAAGTTTACCGGAGAATATATGCAGATAAAAGACTGGGAGGCTTCGGATCCAAAATTAAACCGCTACGGAAACATTGACGCAGATGTGAACCTGAACTCCATTATTCGCGAAAAGCAATACGACCATTATTGCCCCACTTGTGAGGTAACTCCCGAAGACCATGATAAATACGTAAAGCTGAATGCTTGGTTAGACTTTAACCCCATCGCCAGCAAGTTTGATACTTCTGCTTCTGATGGTCACCTATGGGTTCACGCTCCGGGATATATGGAGAAAGATTTAGCCGACTACAACGCTAAGAGTTTAAAGTTCGCCACGGAATTGCACTATCGTTTTAAGAACGACATTGAATTAACCGGAGTGTATAAGTTCGGCTACGGAACAAGCGTTTACCAAGCTACTGCCCGCTATCAAATCAAAGACTTTACTTTCCATCAACCCAAAATTGAGGTAAAGGGTAAAAACTTTGTGGTGCGTGCTTATGCCGCTGTGGAAAGTGCCGGTAAATCTTACAACATAGGATTAACCGGAGCTTATGTTTCGAGAGCAGCGGTGCCTGATTATGTTTCTACTTTCTCTTCTACCTATTTTGATGCGATAGATTCTATGACGGGTTTCTGTGCAGATTGTATTAAGCAATCACAGATTGACGAAGCCAGCCGCCAGGCATTTATTGCGGCTGCCAGAGAATGGTATCCTGCCGGCTCACAACAGTTTAAGGACACCTTCAGCTTTTTAATAAAGGATGCGAACTCGTTAGACGGAACCAAGTTTTACGATAAGTCTGCAATGGTGCATGTAGAAGGCCAATACAACTGGGATTTTGTAAAGTGGTTAGAAATTATCACCGGAGCTTCGTATAGAATCTACTTGCCCAATTCAAAAGGAACCATATTTGAAGATTCAGCAGGCATCAAACTGCGAGTGCATGAAGTGGGAGCTTACCTTCAGGCAACCAAAAGATTATTCAACGATAATTTTAAAATCATAGGCTCGATAAGAGTAGATAAAAACTCAAATTTTAAAGCTCAGGTCTCTCCGCGTGGTGCCTTAGTATATACTTACAACGCAAAGAACAGTGACCACACTTTCCGCGCTTCAGTCACCTCCGCTTTCCGCAATCCAACCTTGCAAGATCTCTACTTATACTTAGACATAGGCAAGTTACTATTGGTAGGAAATCGCACCGGATATTCCAACTTATTTACCAGAGAATCTACTTTGGATTACTACAGCACTCCCGGTACCGTTGACGATAAATCGGGTCTTGACATCTTAAAATCTACTACCCTGGCCCCTTTAAAGCCGGAGAGCGTGTTGAGTGTAGATTTCGGTTACAGAACTGAAATTGCTAAAAAGGTATTCATTGACATTTCTGCCTATTACAGTATTTACAAAAACTTCATCGGCTTTCAGCGCGTTGTGCGCACAAACTCCGGTGATGCCAATGCCGATAAAGGCTCTAACGAGTACCAAACAGCTTATGATGAAATTGCCCTGAACGATTCGCTCAACACCAATGAATCTTACAAGGTGTATCAAATGTGGGTCAACTCTCCTAATGCGGTTCCCTCTTGGGGAGTTGCCATTAGCCTTTCCTACTATGTGGGCCACGGAATCACTCCTTATGTCAATTATACTTATGCCGATTTAGATGCCTCTAACCTGAATAACAGCGGGGCTACCATCCTTTCGGGATTTAATACTCCACGACATAAACTGAACATTGGATTAAACGCCAGTAGAGTTTGGAAAGGACTGGGCTTTAGTGCTAACCTTAAAATAGTACCTCAATCATTCCAGTGGCAGAGTCCGTTTGGAGATGGAATAGTACCGGCCTTCAATACACTTGATGTGCAGATTTCTTATGAAATTGAAAAGGCCTATTCCACTATCCGAATCGGTGGATCGAATACTTATAACAACATGCACATTGAAGCGGTCGGCTCTCCTAAAATTGGTGGATTGTATTACATCGGCTGGACCTTTGACTTCGATAATTTCGGTAAGAAACATCAGACGGCTGAGTCAAAATAAACCTTTTACCTGCTTTTTCGTAAACCACCCTTGTATCCACATCGGGTGGTTTTTTTATGCACTTTATTAAAAGCTATTTCCTTTCAGGCTATAGAAATGCCTCTGCTTTTGAACAGAAGAAAGCTTCTTTTCTTTACTACTTTATTCTTTCCGCCTTATTCGTTTCGGCTTTTGTATTTATCGGCCAGCTAATACTTGGTATGGGGCTCATTTATAACATCAGCGGAGCAATAGCACTATTGGGCATTTTGACTTCCTTGTTTCTTTTTAAAAAAAAGCAGGTTGAAGCATCCGGCCACCTGATGGCTTTCGCAACACTGTTTCTAGTTATTCTGCAAAATGTATTCTGCGATATTTATAATACCAATCCAGCCATTCGCTATCGAATTTACATGGATGCGGCATCACTCATCGGAATCTATTTTCTAATCATTTCTTTTTTTCGAGAAAACAAAGTGATTTATTTCTACGGAGTAATGTTTGAGATGATTTTGTTTACTCATTCTTTGGTCATCTATTTTAATTTGAGAGCTATTCCGGAAATGGGCGTTTTTGTTTGGGAACATTTTGCTGCTGTTTTTGTAGCCATCATTGTTTTAGCGTTCATCAGTACCTGGCTGCTGGGGTATATGAATACCATTATTGAGCAAAACGAAAAATTTGCGCAGCGATTAGCTCAACAAAAAGAAGAGTTGGAGAAAATGGTAGAAGAGCGCACCCAAGACCTATTAACCTCCAATGAGAAACTGAAAGAGTTTGCACATATAGTTTCGCATGACCTCAAAGAGCCGTTGCGTACTATTTCAGGATTTGTAACGCTGATTCAACGGGAACTGAGGCGACTTGGTTTGGACGAGGACGACATCAAAGAGTATATTGACCACGTGTGTCGGGGCACTCAGCAAATGACCCAACTTATCAGCGACATCCTCTCCTACTCCAAATTGAGCGTCATTGACAAACCTTCGGAAACCGTTCCTGTAGAGACTGTAATTGCCGATGTAAGATCAGTGCTATCAAAGGCCATTTATGACAGCGAAGCTGAAATCCATATTCGCGAGCTTGAATCTGTGGCCGGTGATACGAGATTACTGACACAACTTTTTCAGAATCTGATTTCAAATGCCATTAAGTATAGAAGTGAACTTCGAACTCCTGTGATTGAGATTGGTTGCATTGCGGAAGATTGCCAAGTACTGTTTTATGTTAGAGATAATGGAATGGGAATTTCTGAAGAGCATTTCAGCACCGTATTTCAAGCATTTAAGCGCCTCCATAGCAGAGTAGATTATGAAGGAACCGGCATCGGCTTAGCTATCTGTAAAAAGATTATTGATATACACCGTGGCAGAATTTGGATAGAAAGTGAAGAAGGACAGGGAACAACTTTCTATTTTACTTTACCCAAAACTCAAACTGAAGAACCTGCAATGTATCCGGTGGTCCATGCCGCTTGAAAATTAAAGCCTCCGGTAATCGCATCTATATCTAACACTTCTCCTGCAAAATACAAACCGGGGAAACGCTTGCTCTGCATCGTTTTAAAATCTATTTCCGATAAATCAACTCCTCCCGCTGTAACAAACTCTTCCTTGAAAGTAGATTTCCCATGCACTTTAAAAACGGAATGACTCAGTGATTCCGAAATCCGTTCTATTTGCTCTCGCGATAAATCGGCATAATTCAAGTGCGGCACCTCTACCAGAACATTCCAAAGGCGAGAAGAAATATTAAAGAGCGGATGCTTGCCCACTTGGTGCCGGGAATATTTATTCTTATAGCTTTTTATTTCTTCGCTCACTTGATGTTTTGTCAGTGTTCCTGTCCAGTTAACTACTATTTCAAAGTTGTAGTTCGCGGCTGCCAGCTTGCGAGCCTCCCAAGCCGATAGCTTTAAAACTGCGGGGCCACTAAGCCCCCAATGTGTTATTAATAATGGCCCATTTATTTGTATCCCGCGTTTTTCATTCATCGCTACAGAAACATTCTCCACAGAAATACCCTGAAGGTTTTGCAGTCTGCTGTCCCGTATATTAAAAGTGAAAAGAGAGGGTACCGCAGGCACTATACAAAGACCCAAATTCATTAATGCTTTCCAAACTTGTAAGGCTCCTCCGGTAGAAATAATAACAGCGTCTGCCTCTAAAATCTGCTTATCAGAAGTATGCACCTTCCAGCTATTGTTTTCCTTGCTCAGTTTATCTAAACCAATACCTGTTTTGATTTGGATGTGGAGTAGTTGTGCTTCTTTTAAAAAACAATCAATAATAGTTTGTGAGGAATCTGTAACCGGAAACATTCGGCCATCCGGCTCTTGTTTCAACTTTACGTCCCGTTCAGCAAACCAATCAATAGTATGCTTAGGGTTAAATCTGGTAAAAGGCCCACGTAACTGTTTTTCACCTCTCGGATAAAACTTCACTAAATAGGAGGCATCAAAGCAGGCGTGAGTTACATTACATCTTCCCCCGCCACTTACCTTAACTTTTGCCAATAGTTTTTGTGATTTTTCGAGGATAGTAACCTTGTAATCCGGATGGTGTTTTGCACAAGATAAGGCGGCAAAAAACCCGGCCGCACCACCACCAACGATAATCACCCTCTTCATGATTCGCTTTCAGGAATCATTTGGTAAATGTCGCGGAGATTTCTGCCAAGCCCATTATAGTCTAAGCCATAACCCACAATAAAATCATTCGGAATTTCCATTCCCGGATAGTCAATATTTAGGTTAGCTCTGAGCGCAAAAGGTTTAAATAAAAGGGATGTGATTTTTAGTGAAGCCGGATTCTTTTCTAAAAAAGCAGGAAGTAGTTTAGATAAAGTTAAGCCGCTATCCACGATGTCTTCCACAATAATGACATGCCTACCCTCTATGTTGTGGTGGAGTCCGATAAGAGTATCTATCTCTCCGGTAGATTGATCCCCATTATACATCGCAACTTTTATAAACGACACCTCACAATCTAATTTCAATTCTTTCATTAAGTCCGAAGCAAACATAAATGACCCGTTTAGCACCGGCACCAACAAGGGTCGTTTGCCGATATAATCATTGTTTATGTTGTGGGCTATTTGACGAATGGCATAGAGGATTTCACTCTCGCTTTTAAATAGTTTAAACGTTTTGTCAACCAGTTGGACTATTTTTTCCATTCATGATGTTTCATCAAAAATAATGATCCCTTTTAGCCGGCAAAACGACTACACCTCCTTATTTAGTACTTTATTTTATCGCTGAAATAGTGTTCAAATTTCTCCAGCTTAGGGACAATCACATACTGGCAGTAGGGGTTAGAGTTCTTGTTTTGATTGTAATAATTCTGATGATAGTTCTCTGCGGCATAGAAAACTGTAAGGGGGCTTATTTCTGTCACGATAGGTGAATTGTAAGCCCCTGATTTATCCAGCCCCTCTTTTATTTCTTCTGCCATTTTTCGCTGTTCCTCATTTCGGTAAAATATGGCAGAGCGATATTGAGTGCCCGAGTCATTTCCCTGGCGATTCAAAGTAGTGGGGTCATGGGTTTTGAAAAAGACTTTAAGAATTTCGGCCAAAGAAATCTCTTTTGTGTTAAATGTTATTTGTATGGCTTCGGCATGTCCGGTGAGGCCGGTGCACACTTCATCATAAGTAGGGTTTTTCGCTTCCCCACCGCTATACCCCGATTTTACGGAAACAACTCCCTTCAATCTTTGAAAAATTGCTTCCGTGCACCAAAAGCATCCGCCAGCTAAGGTGATGGTATCTTGTTCAGCAGTTTCTTTTATTGTATTTTGCATGTTAAGTTGAATGTCTGAGTTTTCATTATTGAGCCCCTTCTGTCCGCATGATGCCAATGTTCCGAATAGAACAAAAAAAACAATGGGTATAGTGTATGAGGGTCTCATTTTTATCTGTCGGACGGTAGAACAAATCTATCCTTACAAAGTTAGAAGGTTACTTTCGGGAAGAACCTGTTATTGCGATACCACTAAGGTTTGTCCGGGTCGGATGCTGCTGTCATCCATGTTATTTATCTCCTTAATTTTGTCAACTGTGGTATTGAATTTCTTTGCGATAGAATAAAGCGTGTCCTTTTGTTGCACCTCGTAAGCTCCTTTGTTTATGATGGATGTTTCCGAAGACTTGCCATTTTGTTTGGTGAAATTCGGCCGGTCAAGCGTTTTCAAATACTCGGAATAAGTAATTGTTTTAGGCGCGGTACTTCTTTTATCTTGGAGGTAAATACTTTCACCGGCCATTACTTGTTCATTTGGTTTGAGCAGATTTTTATAACAAAGATCTTTGAGTTTTACTCCGAATTTCTGTGATATATCTCGCACACTTTCCCCTTCCTGCACTCTATAAATATTTTGTTCGGCCTTATTCCTTTTCGGTTGCAGAAAAATATTTTCTCCATCCTTGAACTTCTCACCGCTATTTAAATCATTAAAAGAAAGCACATGCGCATAGTCAATATTATACTCAAAAGCGATAGCGAATGGATCTTCACTTCCTTCCGCTTTGATGGCTCGAATTCCATTGACTATAAATTCGTCAGGAGTAGCTTTATTTTTCTCTTTAGTTGTACTGGTTTTAAATGGTGTAGATGCTTCTGTTGAAACAATTTCAACCGCTGCATTTTCTGCTTGGGTGGTTAGCAATATCTCTCTTTTCTGTATCATGGCGTACCCTATTTCATCGTACTGATGTAATGAATAGGTCTCAATATAATTAATCAACTTAGGCGCATATTGAGGGTTAGTCGCATAACCCGCAGCCTTTAGGCCATAGGCCCAAGACTTATAGTCTCCTTCGGGTAGTTTAAACAAATCGGCATAACGCGACCGGGTCAACAGAAAATCAGAATGGTCAGCATAAGACTCTCGGGCATTTGCATATACACGAAAACACTCATTGGGCGCATCATCATCCTGATAAAAGCGCTTGCCGTTCCACTCATCTTTACACTTAATACCAAAATGATTGTTTGCCTTTAGTGATAAATCAGATTGACCGCAGCCTGACTCCAAAATTCCCTGTGCTAAAGTAATGGAGGCGGGAATGCCCGTGCGCACCATTTCTTCAATAGCTACGTCTTTGTACTGAGAAACATAATTTACAATTCCTTCCTTTTGTTGTCCGAAAAGAGGCAACAAAAACACGGTACCAAAAACCAACATCAACGTATTCTTCATAGACAGCATTTTCCAAGTTCTAAAATACCGGGTGCACTCTACAAGTAGAACGTGATTTGTTTACGGGATGTTGTGCTTAAATAAGTTTCTGTGCAATATTTAGTCCATCGCGCAATGGAAGAATAAAATTTTTAACGCGCGAATCGGCTGCTACTTTTTTATTGTAATCATCAATTGCCTGAGTGTCCTTATCCTTTTTTTCTTGTATCACTTTACCACTCCACAGCACATTATCTGCTATAATGTAACCCCCATGTTTCACCTTATCAAACACCAGATCATAGTATGTGCAATAGTTTATTTTATCTGCATCTATAAAAACTAAATCAAAGGTCTCTTCTAGTGTAGGAATTATTTCAAGGGCATCTCCTATCAATTGTTTTACCTTTTGATCTATTCCTGCCTTATGAAAATATTTCTCTACCATAGGCTGTAATTCTTCATTTATATCAATCGTATATAAGCAACCCTTTGCGGTCAATCCCTTAGCCAAACAGATGGCAGAGTATCCGGTGAAGGTGCCTATTTCAAGTATTCGGTTCGGTTGAACCAGGGTAGAGATAAATTCTAAAAACAAGCCTTGCAAATGCCCGGATAGCATCTGCGGCATTTGAATTTTTAAGTGTGTTTCTCTGGCTAACTCTTTTAATAATGGTTCTTCTTTAGTAGAATTCCCTTCTATATACTTTTCTATTAGTTCCGGTAGCAAATCCATCTTTCTAAATAATTTCTTTCTTTTTCAGTTCTTCCAATATTATTTTGAACCAGAAGGAATATTCGTCCGGATGCTTTTCAATATCCAACAACACTGCTGAAGGCTGCATCCATCGGATAGCATTTATTTCCTCTACATTAAAATCAAAAGGCTCATTGTAAGTGCCGGTAAACACCATGTCGTACTCCCATTCTGTAAGGCCGCTTTTTTCATCGCGGGCTTTATAGATAAAGTGAAACTCTTCTTTTAACGCAGTGCGAAATCCGAGTTCTTCAAACAACCTTCGTTCTGCTGCTTCTCTGAAGCTTTCTCCTTTGCGCGGGTGCGAACAACAGGTGTTGCTCCAGATACCCGCCCAGTGATACTTATTTAAGCCGCGCTGTTGCAACAGCATTTCCCCTTTATTATTAAAAATAATGATGCTGATGGCTCGGTGCAATAATCCTTTGTTGTGAGCTTCTAATTTACCCATGTAGCCGAGCACCTCATTGTCCTCGTCCACTAACACTACTTGTTCTTCTTTATTGAAATCTTCCATCCTATTACTTATACCATTCTGAATACATGACGTAATTATTGCTGATTCGCTCAATTAAATCTTTGAATTGCTCTTTGTCGGTTTCTCTCACTTTCTTTGCCGGAATGCCGGCATAAATACTGCCGGGTTCTACTTTCGTGTTTTCGAGCACTACCGCTCCTGCCGCTATGATTGAGTTCTCTCCTATTTCGCAATGATCCATTACTATAGCTCCCATACCAATCAACACATTATCTCGTATAGTGCAGCCATGCACCATAGCGCGATGTCCAATAGATACGTTGTTGCCTATGTTTGTTGGTGCTTTTTGATAGGTGCAATGGATAATTGCTCCATCCTGTATGTTTACCTTATTGCCAATACGAATATAGTGCACATCACCACGTATTACTGCGGTAAACCATACACTACAATTATCCCCCATTACCACATCTCCGGTAACCGTGCAGTTATCAGCCAAAAAACAGTTGTTTCCGAAGCTGGGCGAAATGCCTTTAACCGGTAACAATAGAGCCATATACTTGCAAGATTAAAATTTTAACTCTACATCCAAATCCCATCCCCCTTTCAGCGTATAATTTTCTTTGAAGTTGTACACTCTTTCCGGCTGAATTCGGAGTAAAAAATCACCGGTATCCCAACGTCCGTTGTTATTCGTATCTTCTATTACAGACACATGATAGACTCCAGCCGGAATATTATTAAGCTTTTCCTTGCGTTTAGTTGTTCCGGAGGTTCGGATGGTTTTCACTGGCACCCCATTGCTATTTAATAATTTTACTACATAGTTTTTTGATGTGTCGGCAATAGTCAGGGTCAAAGCAATATTTCCGTAGTTGTCTTTCTTGTTTATGGTAAATGGCCAAACCATTCTTTTATTCCATAATCCGAAAATGTCCCGAAACATTGAATCGGGAATAATTAAATGGTACGTAATATTTTCCTTTCTATCAAAAGTGAGTTCGATGACCTGTTTTGATTTTTCGTCAAGCAACCAGTTTATTGAAGATGATGATAATGGAATGGAATCTTCCAAAATCTGAAGGCCTTTATTTTCGCTTATTTCGATAATAGGGCGAGAGAAATTTATTTTAATGGCTCCATAAAGAGATTGAACATTATTCTTTTCCTCTATGCCAGTCGGAATAGGCTTTATAAGTGACTGATTAGTAATTGCTAATGAGTATTTAGAAAGTTGCTTTACTGAATCCCTGTCTAAATATTTTAATTTGACTCTGGCAGTATCATACAGGGTATCATTTGCTCTAAGAAATAACTCGGCATTTTGTTCATAGTATGCTGAGTACCAAGCGATTAAAGTATCATTCGTGTCATAATTCCACTCTATGCTGCCATTTTTAAATAAATCTCCATCTACTTTGAGGGTGTGGTATGGAGCTGAATAGGCTATTAATAGTTTTCCCGGCTCCAGACAATTAACACTTTGAAGAGAAACCTTTCTTTTTGAATCTGGAGAAATTAAAAAATCTTGCTGTCGGGGAAGTGAGCCTGTTAAATCCAGCAGGCGGTCAGTAAAACCAATGAGTTCGTTTGGTTGGTCAAACCGATAATTGAAGTTCTGATCTTTCAGTGCGAAGATATTGTATAGATCAGCGCGGACATTCCGAACTTGATAGATTCCGTCCTTATTTGTTTTAGCAAAATAGATGGGCTTAGAACTCAGAATTCCGTTTACAGAATCCTTTGAATAGAGCGAGACGATTACTCCATCGGCCGGCTCCCCATTATCCGCGCGGATTACTTTTCCGCTCACTTGTTGTGAGTCAATATAATCCCCGGTAGAGAATACATAGGTAAAGTTAGAGGCAATGTTTCCGGCATTTACATCCTTTATATCGTCCCCAAAATTAATTGTGTACGTTGTGTTGGGCTGTAGTTCACCCTTTAATTGTATTGTTAGTTTGTTTCTACTGACGCGATAAACCGGTGGCTTGTCGAGTGGAGGCGAAATGATCGTTTGAGCAAAACCGGTGCGTTGAATAAATTCACTAAAGGTGAGCTGAATTTTTGTGCTCTTGAAATGAATTGTTTTGTCGGGAGGCGAAACCTCTTTAAGAGTAGGCGCGTCTTTATCTTCTTTTCCTCCCAGTGGAGCACTTTCATTGGCGCAGCCATATAATATTGCTGCGGCCAACAAGAGCCGTAGTAACCGCAAGGTCACTTTCTTTTCGGGTTTCAATGATTGGATTTTCAAGAGTTTCGCTTATCTTCCTAAGTGAACCAACAATACCGATACATCAGCCGGAGAGACCCCGCTGATTCGACTTGCCTGCCCCAGAGAAGTAGGTTTAATTTTAGTCAATTTAATTCGAGCTTCCATAGAAAGGGACTTTAGTTTACTGTAATCGTAGTCTCCTTGTAGGTGAACATCCTCCAAGCGATTAATTTTCTCCACCAGTTCTTCCTCTTTGCGTATGTAGCTTTCATATTTCATTTCAATTTCGGCACTTTCAATAAACTCTTTATCGTATCGAGAAAGGAATTCATCCACCTCTTTCAATGATTTTCTAAGCAGGGATATATCCACCTGCGGGCGGGAAAGTACTTTATCTAATTTTACCCGCTGACTCAAACCACTGGTACCGGCTTCTGATAGAGCGACATTCAATACAGAAGGCTCGGCTCCGTATTCGCCAAAATATTTACGAATGGCATCTATAGCCGCTCTCTTTTCTCTCACTCTTTTCAAGCGGTCTTCATCTGCCAAGCCGAGTTTATACCCTAATTCGGTAAGCCTCAAATCGGCATTATCCTGGCGCAGAAGAATACGAAATTCTGCCCGGCTGGTAAACATTCGATATGGCTCTTCCGTTCCTTTAGTGATCAAATCATCAATCAATACTCCAATATAGGCATCAGAACGTTTCAGCACAAAAGGGGCTTCCTCCCGAGCAGCTTTATGAGCATTAATACCCGCCATTAAGCCTTGGCAAGCAGCTTCTTCATAGCCGGTAGTGCCATTAATTTGCCCTGCAAAAAAGAGATTTTTCACCAACTTTGTCTCCAGCGTATGTTCTAATTGGGTGGGCGGAAAATAGTCATATTCAATAGCATAACCGGGGCGGAACATCCGCATGTTTTCAAAGCCGGGAACCTCTTTTAGTGCCTTGAATTGCACCTCTTCGGGCAAGGACGTAGAGAAGCCGTTTACATAAACTTCTACCGTGTTCCATCCTTCCGGCTCTACAAATAGCTGATGCCGATCTTTATCGGCAAATCGGTCAATTTTATCTTCCACGCTTGGGCAATAACGAGGTCCTAAGCCTTTTATTCTCCCTGAAAACATAGGGCTTTTGTCGAACCCGGTGCGAAGAATATCGTGCACCTTTTGATTGGTATAAGTAATGTGGCAACTGAGTTGGCTGATAGCCGGTGAAGATTGGCGACCGAAGGGGTGCATTCCTTTCTTGAAAGAAAACCCGCTTACCTCTTCATCGCCTTTCTGTTCGTCCATTTTAGAATAGTCTAAGCTGCGTCCATCTATTCGTGGGGGGGTTCCGGTTTTCATTCTACCTGATTCAAAGCCCAGTTCTACTAATTGTTCGGTAATGCCGTGAGCGGCTTTTTCACCTGCCCGACCTCCACTAAAGTGTTTTTCGCCAATATGGATAAGTCCATTTAGGAAGGTTCCGTTGGTTAAAACCACACTTTGGGCTTCAATGGTTATCCCCATTGAAGTCTTCACTCCGCACACTTTTTTGTCCTTTACTAACAGCCCACTAACCATATCTTGCCAGAAATCCACATTTTTAGTGCCTTCTAACATGGTTCTCCACAGGTTTGTAAACATCAATCTATCGTTCTGTGTGCGAGGGCTCCACATAGCCGGACCTTTGCTCAAGTTGAGCATACGAAACTGCAACATGCTTTTGTCGCTTACAATTCCCGAATAGCCACCAAGTGCATCAACTTCCCGAACTATCTGGCCTTTAGCAATGCCTCCCATAGCCGGGTTGCAACTCATTTGACCCATTACCTGCATGTTCATAGTGATGAGCAACACGCTACTTCCCATATTGGCTGCTGCGGCTGCGGCTTCGCAGCCGGCATGTCCCGCCCCTACTACAATTACGTCATACTTCTTAAACATGGTTTTCTCTTTGATTAGAAACGGGGAGGTCCCTCTCTACCGCTATACTTTTATTCTCTTTAAACACCGGGCGAAATTAATGAGGAATTTGGATTGCCGGGCGGTCATTTGATTTAACCGGCATAACAACCCTTATCTACTCTTTATATTGTTCCACGTAGAACCATTTTGAAAAGACATTTTCTTCTAAGCAATTTATAGCATTGTTCCATGTGGAACACTGTTGTATTTATTTGATAATCAAGAATCTGTGCGGTTAACAGTTTGCTGAAACTCATGTAACCAACGGTCTTCCATTTTGCGCATTTGTGCTTTCTGCGGGGCGGTTTTATCTTTATAACCTATCAAATGTAGAATGCCATGAAACATAACCCGATGAAGTTCAATCTCGAAGAAATCAGCATGAGTGGTTATAGTGCGGATGGGCTTTTCTGTGGTTTTTGCTTTAAAGGTTTCAGCATTGTCCAGAACGCGCTCTATGGAAATATAAATTTCTCCTGCAATAGTGCCGGATTCTTCATTTAGGGGAAAGGTGATAATGTCGGTATAGTAATCGTGCTTTAGAAATTGTCGGTTGATGTTTAGCAGATAATCATCGGTGCAGAACACAAAGGACAAGTGACCCAAATGCAACCGGGCGGCTGTAATCTGTTCGCCAATAAAGCACTTGAGAAGCCGCTTCTGCTTTAATGTATATGAGATGTCGGCTGTGTGAAAGGTGATAGGCATGTAAAGGGGTAAAAGTTTGTTGCGGTAAAAATATTTATTCTGAATTATTCCCGGTAAAGGATGTTGGCGGAGTTGTAGGGTGAATCATTGGGGGCACTAATGGGGAGGAATTGTGAATTGAAAGGATAATGAATAGCGAATTACGAATTTAGGATGACCATTTAGAAAGAGGTTTTGTGCTCAAACAGCGCTACCGTACGCACGCCCGTGGGAGGGTGATGTGCCAGTGGTGGCCGCAGTAAGGCGCCATATATTTTAATTTTTTGTGTGCGGTGTTATCGGTTCCGAATTTAATTTAGTGGTTCGGTTGGCCTTTAGGGGGTAGTAGTTTAGGTGTGTGTCTTGGTGCCTGCTCGTACGATTATGGTATCTAAACCCGGGTTGGTAAACTGCACATTGGGCAGGTTAAGGTCTAAGTCCATAGCCGAAATTTTATCTTTAAAAGTGGTGCCGGATGTTAGTTGATAACCTGCCGCACAGGGGCTGGCCGGCAAACCTGTAGTGCAGATAATAACTCCGCCACCGGTGCTTACTACCCGTATGTATAGCTCCAAATCGGGATTGATAGGTCCTGCCCCGGCCGGAAAATTTACCGAGCCGCCTGCGGGGATAGTGTAGTTCTGAATGTCGTAGCCATCGGTGCCGCTGTTGCCGCCTAAATCGTCAATGGCATTGGCGGTTTCGTATTTGCTGTAAAGCAGGGTGTTGTTGGTGGCATAGGGGAGCATAAAATTGGCGAGGCGCGGCACTATCTCTTTATTACCCACCTCAAACAAACGCATCTTTTCTTTATTGGCAGCGACCCGGTCGGCTCGTTTATCATCGGGCAGGGTGACCAAATCCATCCAGGCAAGACGTTTTACTTCGAGGTCATCAATATCTGCCGGGGTCAGTAGCGCGTCTGCCAACAGGGGGTCGGCTTTTACAGTCGCTACATTACCCAGTAAATAGAGTTGGTTAGCGGCCATGTTCAGTTTAGCATCATCGGGGTAATCAATTTGACTATCTGTCATTTTCGCCTTTTCTAAATTCCCGACATGCCCTATAATTTCGAAATAACTACTCAAGCCTCCGCTTATATCTTTGCAAGCTGCACGCAGTGTATTTGCCGCGTTGGTTTTCATGGTGGTAAAGCCGGTGTCATCGCTGTTACCAATGGCATCTTGCAAACCAATGTTGTTAATGAGGGTAGCAATTTTTACTTTCTCGGCAGCTATGGCAGGGTTGGCGGCAAGGTCAGCGGCATACAGCCCGAGAAAGCTGTTTAGCTTCAGAAATCTCCCGAAATGTTCTTCTTGTGAGTCGTTCATGGTGCCATGGTTTAGGTTTATAAATTACGGTTACTCAAATTAAAGGGAGATAAACGTAAGTTTCAGCCCAAATAATGCCCTGTTCTGCACAAAAAGCTACCTGTTTGTTAACATTTTTCGGTTTTTTAATAATTTACTCCTTGTTACGGAGTAGTTACTCCTACTTAAGGAGTTCTTACTCTTACTTAAGGAACACTTACTCCTTGTTACGGAGTAGTTACTCCTACTTACGGAGTAGTTACTCCTACTTAAGGAGCACTTACTCCTACTTAAGGAGCACTTACTCCTACTTAAGGAGTAGTTGCTCCTACTTAAGGAACAAAAGTTGATAATTAGGCAATAAAACCCTTATTTTAGGTTCCTTAACCCTGCCTACGGGGCTATAAAGGAGCTTTGGAGGCAAAAAAACAACCGCCATGATAAGATTAAGGATAAAAGACCTGTGCCGGGAGAAAGCCATTGCACACGATTACACTGCTTTGACCAAAGCGGGTATCAGCAAAGAGAAAGCAATGCAATACTTAGATGGCAAAACCAACCGGCTGATGCTGGATGACGTAGAAACCCTGTGCAATTTGTTGCGTTGCACTCCTAACGACCTGCTGCAATGGTCTCCCGGTAAAAAAACGGAAGATTATCCTGAAAACCCTTTACAGGTCATCCGCAAAAAGCCACCGATTGTGCTGGAAGAAATACTGAAAGAAATGACAGTAGGGGAAGTAAGGGAGTTTGTAGAGATGCGTGAGGAGAAAAAAAGAAGAAGTGAGTAATGGGGGATGAAGAAAACTTAAATAGAGGGGGTGATGGTGTAAATTGCTGCTCGCTTATTACTCTTTCCCGAGCACCGTTTCTCCATCAGTAACGATGTCGCCTACTTGTGTTGTCACGGTGACATTATGCGGGAGTATAACTGTAACTTGACTGCCGAGTTTGATAAGGCCAATAATTTCTCCCTGTGAAACAGTTTGGTTTGTGTTCATATAATCAACAATTCTACGCGCCAAGAAGCCGGCTATCTGAATCACTTTATATCTTTTTCCGCTGGTGGTTTCAAATAGCATTTCGTTGTGTTCATTTTCAAAGCGAATACCATAATCATTACTCATAGAGACCGCATTGTGAAAACTTCCTTTGGTATATTTTTCACTCAATAGCTTACCATTCTGCGGAGCGCGTTGGTAATGCACATTTAGAGGATTCATTTGTATAGAGATAATAGTACCCGCAGTATCCACCTCATTGGTCCAAAGATGGATAGCGCCCAACTCTCCTTTGGTTTCTACAATATCGGTCGTGTTCCAATGCCTCACAGAGACTACCTTACCGTTTGCCGGGCTAACAAATTCTGTAGGGTTGTGTGGTATGTTTCGCTGCGGCTGTCGCAAAAACCAAAGGCGATAAAAAGCCACACAAAGCAGACAGAAAAATGCGGCTGAGTATAATAGGCGTTGAATCCATTTCATCGCCCGAATATAATTACATCTGTGAAGCTTGGTTTACTTGTCGGATGGAACCTTTTGAGTTTGGTAGGTGTAGTAACCATTAGTATCTACCCCTACATCCGGTAAAGTCTTATAGGTTTCAAAGTAGCGATACCCTTGTGCTAAATTGTTCCAAAAATCCATGTACTGCCTTAACTGCCAAAAGTTAGAATAATAGGTCATGTTTATGCTTGTCATTTGAAAAGGAAAAATTTGAACCGGAATAATTTGTTGCCCGTGGTTGCGTGCCTTTACAGCCGCTATGTAAATATCTTCAATATAGTAATTGCTCATGGCGATACATCCGGCACTTACTTTTCCTCCATGTATAAAAATATCTCCTCCTTTATTTACGGCAGAGCTGAGAATTTTGTCCGATTCATTTGGGTAGTTAATGCCTAAGGAGAGCAGGTAATTGCTTTGCGGATTAAATTCATTGATATAGTAGAAACCTTCCGGCACCTGCTCATCCCCCAGCTGCCGCTTTGGCCCCAAATGACCTGACATGGAGTAAATTTTATAGTCTCCAAACTTCACGTATTTCCCTCTTACATTCTTTGCCCATATTTCTAATAGGTTTTCGCGCTTAAATACCCGGATAAACATATCGCTGAAGGTTTCAGGTATTTCTTTAGAGCGGCATTTCATCAAAAACAACTCTTCTTTTCTTTCATAGGCATCTGCCACACGCGGGAATTGTTTTTGTTTTTCTTCAAAAGAGAGTGAAGCAACTTTAAAAGAGGTGGCAAAAACCAACAAAAGCAAACATAAAGTCCGGGGCAACAACTTCATTTCTTCAAAACCTTTAAAAGAGCTGCTACCTGAATAACAGCACCGCTATTGTTATTTATACCAATGTAAGAAGTTAATTGTTTTAAGAGAGAAAAAATTTTTTCATCCACAACAAGTACTTGTATCACTTGTAAATAGTTTTTTAAAAAATGAAAGCCATTATTATTAGGGCGGTGGATATTGGGATAACCTTTTTTCAAAAGGCTTTTCATTCACAAAAGTTTCACTTTATTCACAGCAATCCACAGGGTGTGTTAGTTGCGAGTGCCTTTGTTTACTCATAAATGAGGGTTTATTCACCGGCTGTGGAAATCGCAGTTGATAAGCCATAAGGATAAATTGATTTCAACACCGGAGCACTTCGGCTGTTCATTACCGCCTATTTGCGCACCTATTTTTTGGGGGCAAACACCTCTGTCTTATTTCCCGACTTTCAAAGAAAACTTACACAGAGCGTTTACACCACTTGTCCACACTAATTCACATACACAAGGTGGGTATCTATTAGCTGCGATATAAATTTCCTTCCTCTATATAGGCGCAAACCGGCTCGGGCAGAAAGTAGCGCATAGAAATTCCTTTTTTAAGATTGGCACGCACAAAAGTGGCCGATATATCTAAGTAAGGAAAGTCGAGAAAGTGAATGTTCTGGTTTTCAGGATAAGGATTTTGGTCAGCACCTCTACGCCTGTAAACGTATAGGGAATAGTTCCTCAACAGCAACTCATAGTTCTTCCACTTATGAATAGAGCAAAGATTATCGCTGCCCATAATGAGGCTAAACTGATGCTGCGGAAATTTTTCACTCAGGTGCACTAAGGTATCAATGGTGTAAGATGGTTTGGGCAACTTGAATTCGATGTCAGAAGCTTTTAAGTTGGTGTTGCCTTCAATAGCTAATCGAATGAGGTGCAGCCGATCGTATTGGTTGAGCAGGCTTTCTTTATCTTTTAGAGGATTTTGGGGAGAAACCACCATCCATACCTTATTCAAGTCAGTTGTTTCACACAGGTAGTTGGCAATAATCAGATGCCCGTTGTGCACCGGATTAAAGGAGCCGAAAAAGAGACCGATTTTCATTACTGATCTTTATTAAAATCTTTTGTAGAGAGCCATCCCCACCTAAAAGCGAAAATAATCAACACGACAGCCACCACAGCCATAAAACCCACCATTTCGTAAAAGCCCATGGGGTCGTTAGCGCGAGGAATAAGGGAGAAATTCATTCCGTAAAGGCTGGCTAAAAAAGTGAGAGGTAACAATACAAACGACACACCCGTCAGCGTTTTCATGATGGTGTTCATCTTATGAGTTTGGAGAGAATAATGTAGGTCCATCAGCGAGTTAAGTTGATCGCGCTGAAATTCTATTTCTTCTGCATTGCGCTGCATGTGGTCTTGCAGGTCGCGCAGAAAATACTTGCTGTCGGCTTCAAAATAATCTACGTCAAAACGGATCAGATTATTAATTAGCTCGCGCACCGGCAATATATTTTTGCGGATATACAAAATCTCACTTTTTAGTTTTTGCAACACCAATAAGTGGCGGTCATCGGGATGGTATAGTATTTCTTGATCTAATTTCTCTATCTGGTCGCTGATATGCTCCAGCACTAAATAATAATTATCAATAATCACATCCAGCAAGGAATACAACAAAAAGTCTTCTCCTCGTTTTCTCAGATTTCCGGCACCGGTTTTAAGCCGCTCACCAACCGACTTGCTAAAAATACCCGTATCGGCTTCGCGGAATGTAAGCAGCACATTATTGTGCAACACAAAACTTACTTGCTGATCTAATGTTTCTTTCGCCTCATTCAGATAAAACATGCGCAGTACGATGTAGAGCATATCGTCATACTCTTCAATCTTTGCCCGTTGAATAGTGTTGAAAATATCCTCAATCACCAAAGAATGTATTCCGAAAATCTCACCGGTTTCGTGCAACACCGCAGGATCGCTGATACCCAGAATATTTATCCAGTTTACATGCGTTTCACTGTCATAACCGGCACACTCCTTCAAAGAAATACTTTCCGTGAAATAGTAGTCTTCGGCATTGTAGTGGTAAAAAGAGATTTTAGAATCCATAGTAACTCATTTGCAAAATAGGAAATAAGAATAACTGATAGATTTGCAAGTACACACATGAAGGAGATAATCACCAGCATTCAAAACCCTAAAATCAAAAATCTAAAGAAGCTTGAAAAGGCTTCAGAACGAAAAGCGCAGCAATTATTTGTAGTGGAGGGCTTGCGAGAAGCGGTGTTGGCTAACCGAGCAGGGTATGCCGTTCATCAAGTTTTTATTTGTGAGGAGCTGATGAAACCGGACAAAAACTATTCCCCCAATGAATTGCTGACGCAGCAACCTTCACCAGCGATTTACTATACTAATCGCGAAGTGTACCAATCCCTAACTTATCGAGAAAGTACCGAAGGCGTAATCGCAGTAGTTGCCTTCAAGGATATTTCTTTATCTAACCTCTCTCTTCGCGAAAACTGTTTGGTGTTAGTGATAGAATCTGTGGAAAAGCCCGGCAACTTGGGGGCCATGTTGCGCACCTGCGATGCAGCCGGAGTAGATGCGGTGATTATTTGCGATGCAAGAACCGATATTTATAATCCGAATGTGATTCGCTCCAGCGTGGGAACCGTGTTTACCAACAGTGTAGCGGTTTGCGAAACAAAAGAAGCCATTCCGTTTCTTAAACAAAAGAACATTATCATTTTTGCGGCAGAACCGCTTGCTGAGAAGTTTCATTATGAACAAAATTTCAGGAACTCAACAGCGATAATCGTGGGCACCGAAGCAACCGGCCTCAGCGAAGAGTGGATGATAGCAGCCGATAAAAAAATTAAAATACCGATGCGCGGTAGAATTGATTCGCTGAATGTGAGCGTGAGTGCCGGCATACTTTTGTTTGAGGCCTTGCGACAACGCGAAACAATGATTTGAAGAAGAGTAAATGGAAGAATACAAACCGGTCCGAAAAGACCCCTACGCAGCGCTGAAAATTCAGGCCTTCCGCAATTTTCAACTCTCCCGATTCACTCTCACATTTGCCGTGCAGATGGCAGAAACCATTCTGGCTTGGAAAGTTTATGAACTTACGCATGATAAGTTAGCCCTCGGGTTAATTGGACTAAGTGAAGCACTGCCATTTATTCTCACCTCGCTACTTGGCGGCCATGCAGCCGACACTTTTAACCGGTACAAAATTGCCCGGATTACAATACTGGCAATTACCTGTTGCTTTGGGGTTATCGGTTACCTGATGAGTGGAAACAATCCCTTGCTTCAAACTTACGGAGTATTACCGATTTACCTGGTGATAGGAGTGAGTGGAGTTGCGCGAGGTTTTATGGCACCTGCTTACCAAAGTATTTTCCCCCAACTATTACCGCGAGAACTTTATGCTAACGGAGCAACATGGGGAAGTAATACCTGGCAAACCGCAGCGGTAGTAGGGCCGGCTTTTGGTGGATTGGTGTATGGTTTCACAAATGTGCAAACTTCGTTCAGCTTGGCTGTAGTGCTTATGCTCATTGCTTTTTTCCTCTTTTTGAAAGTACCCATTAAGGCAACCATTCCTAAGGAGAAAAAAGAAACACTCTTTGAATCGTTGACAACCGGCTTGCGATTTGTTTTTAGAACTCAGGTGATGCTATCCGCTATTTCGCTCGACTTGTTTGCGGTACTATTTGGCGGGGCTGTTGCGCTGCTGCCGGTATTTGCCAGCGATATATTGCATGTAGGGCCACAGGGATTAGGTATTCTTCGAGCAGCACCTTTTTTAGGTTCTGTCATCATGGGCTTTTTCTTAGCCTACCATCCACCTACTGTGAAAGCCGGGCGCAACTTGTTGATAGCGGTCACCGGTTTTGGTGCGGCTACTATCGGCTTTGCCGTTTCTAAAAACTTTGAACTTTCATTCCTGATGTTATTTCTGACCGGAGTATTTGACAATGTGAGTGTGGTTATTCGGCAAACGATATTGCAAACTATGACTCCCGACCCGATGCGCGGAAGAGTGAGTTCAGTGAATCAGATTTTTATTTCTTCTTCAAATGAAATCGGAGCGTTTGAAAGCGGACTCACTGCCAAACTGATGGGAACTGTCCCATCCGTAATTTTTGGCGGGAGCATGACCTTGATAGTTGTGGTCTTCACTTATCTGTTTGTACCCAAAATGAGGGATCTGAAAGATTTGGAATAGAGATATTGATAAAATAAGGCTCTTTCTGGGCGCTATATAAACTCCAATTATTCAGAAATTCATGAACTATGACATCGTGCCGGCTGTCTCATTTTTTAAGAACACTTCACCCTTAATTCGCTTTTCGATATATCGGGAATTCATCACCCGCAGCAACCCCATGTAATCCATTTCAAGTTCCAACAGGTCACCTACTTTGTAATTCTTTTTGTTTTCACCCAAGTCAACCACTAGCATATCGGAAGATGCACCGGCAATTTTTAAATCACTATCTGTCAGTTTCAGATGGTTTTCTTCAATATCTAACAGCCCTAAGTCAATCAATGCGCGGAAAGAGGTTTCATTTCGTTTTTGTCCGGTAAAACTCACACTTTCTCCCTTCAGGTTTTTCCCTAACTCGCCTATAGGGACCGCACCCTTTTCGGTCAGCTCAATAATTTCAGCGTAAAGTTGAAAGGCGTTATTCTCCATCAGTTTGTAAGTGGTATTGTTGTACACATCGGTGCCGAGGAATAGTGTTTCGCCTACTCGAAAATGATTGATACCCTTAGGCAAAAGATGATTAAATATAAGCGGAATAGTGACCGATGAACCACCGGTTACGTAGGGGATTTCCCGGTCAAATTTTGCTTCTATTAATTGTTTATACAAGCACAATTGTATCAGTTTATCGTGGCTGGGCAACACTCCGTACATGCAGGTGAGGTTAGTGCCTATTCCCGCCACTTTGATATGGGGCAATTTGAAAACAGACCTGTAAAAAGCGAGTAGTTCATCACCCAATACCCCTTCGCGCAGTTCGCCCATTTCTATCATTATAACCACTTTGTGGATTTTGTTTTGCTTTTGCGCTGCCCGCGATAAGTGTTCAATAGTCTCGATCTCCGTATTAAAACTCACATCGGCATATTTCACTATTTCTTGGATGCTGCGCTTGGGTGGAGGTTTTATGTAAACGGTTTCTATTTCGGGCGAAATAGATTTTATCATTTTAAGGTTACTGATGCGCGAATCGCAGAGTTGTTTTATTCCGAGACGAATGACTTCGCGCAAGTATTTTTCATTGCCGCATAACACCTTCGACACAATGCCCCAGGTAATGTTATTTGCCTTGAAAAGTTTATCGAGGTAGTGAAAATTCTTAGCTAATTTATGAGTGTCTAAAGTGACGAAGGCCATTATACATGTTTTGTTGAAGAAGAAGAAAAGGATTGCACTAAAACGTAACTGACAAGAGATAGTGTCATGCCAAAAAAATTCGCATCTAAGCCCAAAGGCAGAGATATTTTCAGGAGGATGAGTGCGAGCGTAGTGCCGCCTCCTATTATCATTGTTGTCATAGCAGCTTTGGAAGAGGGATTTTTAAGAAATAGCATGCCCAATACAGGCACCAGCAACCCCGATACCATAAATGCGTAGGAATACAACATCAGCTCCAGCACATTCTGCATACGGAGGGCTAATAGAATAGCGAAGGCACCAATTAGGAAAGTAACCACCTGTGACAGGCTGATGCTGTTGGCAAGTTTGCGATTGAACCGCCCAATAATATCTGTGAGCATGTTGCCCGAAGCCGCCATCAAACAACTGTCGGCTGTGGACATGATAGCCGAGAAGTAAGCGGCCAGCATGATGCCCATCAAGCCTGCCGGTAGAATGTGCCTAAGAAAGAGAGGCAGCCCCAATTCTGCATCCATAGTGCTGCCCGGTGCGTAGCCAATGGCAGTAAACATACCTTGCTCAAAACCGACCCGGGCAAAAAGACCAAGCAGTACGCCCATAAAAGCCATGACCGGCCATTCAAAAAGACCGGCAATGCGCCAAGCGCGTAGAGCAGTTTTTTCATCGCGGCAGGCATAAATGCGCTGGTACAAGGTCATACCTACAAACCAGATAGGCACGATGGTGATAAACCAGTTGAAAAGCTGAACGATCGATACATTGGTCAGCGTGAGTAGCTCCGGCTCTACCACTGAGCGCAAGCCTTGTAGGCCGCCAATCTTGGAAAAGCCCACAGGGATACCTATAAAAATAAGCCCACTCATCAGGATAACCCATTGCACAGAATCAGTATAGACCACCGCCTTCATCCCTCCTGCAACGGTATAAATAACTACCACCACACCCATCAACAGTACAGCTTCCGACAAGCTTAGTATCGGAAAAGTAGCCGAAGCCAACTTGGCACCGGCTAACACCTGTGAACTTGTAAAGCCGATATAGCCGATCAGCGAAATGATGCCCGCCACCAATGCTACGTTATGACTGTAATGATGCTGAAGAGCCTGTGGGAAACTGAGAAGCTTTTTTTCGCGGGCAATGCCATAGATCCGTGGAATGAGCAGCACTGAACTAAGCCAAGCCCCCAGCAAGCCCGTAAAGAGCATCCAGTTACCTGAAATGCCCATGGTAAAGCCCAGCCCACCCAAGCCAATGGAAAAACCACCCCCTACATCGGTAGCAACCACTGACAGTCCGATGTGCCCGGCCGACATATTACGCCCGCCCACGTAGTAATCTTCTTCAGTTTCGTTGCGCTTGTAAAAATAAAGGCCGATGGCTAACATACCAATGATGTACACTGCGAAAATGGCAATGTCTATTCCACTCATGCCGATAATTTTTTCAGCCGCATTTCGAGATAAGGATTTTTAAATCCCAATTTTTCGTAAAGCTTTTTAGCGGGATTGTTGGCCTCCACATGCAGGGCAATGTCGCCAGTAGAATGTATGATCGCTTTTTGCATAAGTTGTTTTCCAATGCCTTTTCCTCGCGCTTGCTTGTGGGTAGCGATGTACACAAGTATGTTTTCGGGGATGTAACCACCCATGCCGGTAGCGTTTATTACTACGGCTCCTAACAGCCGGTTGTCTTCCACGGCTGCGAGTACAAACCCACCAAAGGAAGCCTTCTCTTTTACGGCATATTCAATGGCACTCATAATGTGCTGTGGCGGGTCGCCATACTGATCGAGATTTTCAAAAAGAAAGTCACAGATTTCTTGTTTCTGTGTAATGGAAGGGCGGTTGTAACCGTCCCAAACGGTGATTTGTACCATAGAGTATTTATTATTTGAATAGGCATAAAATAAAATTCTCTGAAAAAAATCAAAGAATTACGCCCGTTAATTGCGACATAAAAGATAGGTGTAAATTGTTTTCTACTGAGAAAAAGCAGATTAAAGAAAAATTAATTTCATCTGATTATTTTGTGGCGATGCCGTTAACCTTAAACATCCGGGCTAACAATGGCGATTTTTAATTTTAATGCTACATTTAATTACAACAACTTAAAAATATTGACAACCATGAACGATATCATTCAGCTAAAAATTACTTTACTAGGTACAAAGCCGCCCATTTGGAGGCGGGTGCTGGTAGATAAAGCGACAACATTTTCTACTCTCCACCACATTATTCAAATTGCCATGGGGTGGGCAAATTGTCACCTCCACGAATTTGAAATTAACGGGGACAGAATTGCTGATTCAGACGAAGAATTTGATGATTGCTTCGGGGAAGAAGTGATTGATGCTTCATCGGTTACGCTTGACAGCATTATTGTTTCCACAAAAGAAAAATTCAGATACTCCTATGATTTTGGGGACGGATGGACGCATCAAATACTCGTAGAAAAATTTTTACCTCGTGACCCAAACACAAAATATCCAATTTGTATAGATGGACAATTAAATTGCCCGCCTGAAGATTGTGGTGGTATTGGCGGCTTTTACGGTCTGCTTGACATCATCAACAACAAAAAAGATCCAAGCCGAAAAGAAATGTTGGAGTGGCTTGGGCCATATGATGCTGAATATTTTGACAAGGACGAAGTCAACGCAGAGTTACAGATGCTTGGCAAATGAATAGACGATAACGAATAAACAATAACCGGCAATAAGAGGTTGCGATAGTTGCCCATCGGTTAAGCAGCGAAGACTTTTCTTTTTATTTCTACTGCTGTTTGTAAGGCAATAATGTTCGAGCGGAAGTTGGTATCGCTATACATTTTTTGTGTGGTTCAGCCTTTGTTTTGTTGAAATGAGGGATAGCGGCCTACATCTTTCAGCCTCTTGTACCTCTACAGTTGTTTCAGGAAAGAATAGTCGGTAACTAAGGCGCCTTGCTCTCCCGTGGTGGACTGTGATATGAGGAAGTAACCTTTCGATTTTAGTTGGTTGATGACTTCATTAATCTTTTTCAGATTATCGGTTTCTGTTTTTTCGCTATAGGGCTGTAGTCCTATTTCCTCGCTGCGACCATCTTCGTACACAATAATAATTTTTGCTTGAAGATAACCGGAACCCATACCCACCCCTTTGTTGCAGTCAAACACTCTCATGGTAGTATAACCTCCTTGCTGCGAAAAAGAAAATTGGAAAGAAGCCATCACAAAAGCGAGAGACAAAATGAAAGGAAGCATCGTGGTCGTTTTCATACGAGTTTTATTATTAACGCTAAAGTAAACGAAGATTATACTTCTACCACCGGCAAGCCACTTTGCCCGTGCTTTTACGGCTTTCTAAATATTTATGAGCCTCCGCTATTTCATCTGCCTTAAACACTTTTCCGGAGGAGGGCTGAAAGATACCCGCCTCGTAAAGCCGCACCACATTCTCTAAACATCTTTTCAGTGTTAAGGGTTTGTTATCGGCAATTCGCAGCATATTCACTCCAATCAGGCTTTTTGAGTTCAACATAAAAACAGCCGGATGGTAAATACCGAATTGGATCGCCTTGCTTAGTTGATAAAAAATGTTTTTAGAGTCGCTCATATCGGCAGCGCCATAGCACACAATTCTTCCACCTGCGGCCAATGCACGTATCCCCTTTCGGATAAAACCTGCCCCTACGGCATCAAAAATTACATCCACGCCCACCTCCTTAGTGGTTTCCTCTATAAATTCTTCAAAATCATCTTTTGCGGTGTTGATTACATGGTGCGCACCGGCTGTTTTGAGCAGTTCAACTTTTGATTCGCTACCGGTAGTTGCAAATATTTCACAGCCTTTATATCGGGCATATTGCATCAGCGCAGAACCCACCCCACCGGCTGCGGAATGAATCAATACTCGGTCGCCTTCAAACAGATTCACCATTTCTGCTGCGCAATAGTAAGCGGTGCAATATTGAGTGGTGAGCGAAGTGGCTTCTGCAACACCCGGCTTTTCAGAAATTTTAGCAACCGCCCTTGCATCCGTCAAGGCATATTCGGCATAACCGCCAAAACGGGTAAGGGCAGTTACCCGGTCGCCCTCTTCAAAACCTTTCACACCGGCACCTATCTTTTCCACTGTTCCGCAAACATCATAGCCCACCACTGCGGGTAGCGGAGGTGCATCTTTATACATTCCCTTGCGAGCCATTACATCTGCAAAGTTTAACCCGAAGCCTTCTACTTTTACTAATAACTCTCCTGGCTTCGGGTCAGGCTTTGGTGTTTCGCGCAACTCAAAAGCCTTATCGGCATCTCCATGTTCTACAATATATATCGCCTTCATAAATTAGTTTTTGATGAATCAAATTATGCCTCTTTAAGCAAGATAAGATTTATCGTTACAAAACAGAATTAAGTGAGGCCTGCCTATATTTCGCAGAACAGATGGTATATTCGAGGCCTCACAATCACTAATTATTTGCGATGGATAAAATTAAACTGAAGGATATAAGCACAAAGGCTCCGAACGATTTGAAGAAAGGGCAGGTGAAAAAGAAGACGGAGAGTCTGCAACTGAAATTAGAGGAATTGCAGAATCTGATGTATGCGGAAAGCAAACACTCTTTGCTGGTGGTGTTGCAGGGGATGGATGCTTCGGGCAAGGACGGAGCTATAAAAAATGTATTTAATGCCGTAAACCCCATGGGCTGCCGGGTCATTGCATTTAAACAACCCACCGAGTTGGAAATGAAGCATGACTTTTTGTGGAGAGTGCATCGCCAAGTGCCGGAGCAGGGGATGATTCACATTTTTAATCGCTCTCATTACGAAGATGTGCTGATACAGCGGGTGCACAGATGGGTAGATGAAAAAACAATTAAACAGCGATTTGCTCACATCAATAATTTTGAAAAACTGCTGACCGAAGCCGGAACCACGGTATTGAAATTTTATCTGCATGTATCTCCCGAAGAACAATTAAAGAGATTAGAAGAAAGGCTGAGTGATGAAACCAAGAAATGGAAATACAATGCCAACGACATGCGCGAACGCGAACTATGGCCCGATTATAGGAAGGCATACGAAGAGGCATTTGATCACTGTAGCGCATCGGCTCCGTGGCATATAGTGCCGGCCGATCAGAACTGGTACAAAGAATATGTTATCGGCAAAAAGGTAGTAGAAACGCTGGAGGCCTTTAAAATGAAATTTCCCGGATTAAAAAAATCAGAAGCATAAAAAATGGAAATTAAAACGGCAGACTTGTGCGATGCACATCCGGCTAAAGTGCGGGTAGCGCAACCCTTAGGCTGGAAAGACTATGGCGGCATAAAAAGCTTTTACGGAAAAATAGCCACCGTCAAATGTTATGAAGATAATTCACAAGTGCGCAAAGCACTGGAAGAAGATGGGGAGGGAAAGGTGTTAGTGGTAGATGGCGGAGGCTCCCTGCGCTGTGCTTTATTGGGCGATATGTTGGGCGCACTGGCCGTTACAAACAAGTGGAACGGCCTATTGATTTACGGGGGCATACGCGACTCTGTGGCGATGGCACAACTATCAGTAGGCGTAAAGGCCCTCGGCACCATTCCCCTCAAAAGCAATAAGCGAAACGAGGGGCAGAAAAACATTTCTGTTCATTTTGCCGCAATTGACTTTGTGCCGGGAGAGTATATATATGCCGATGAAGATGGCATTATCGTCTCTGCCGAAAATCTGATGGCCGAATAGAAAATTCTTTCCCGGCAATGCCGCCTTCGACAATCCCTTAGGGGAAGGAAATCGCCTGACCCCTGTATCTAAAAATCGTTACGCCAACCGCTCTATTTCTAAGATAACACCAAAGCCGAAAATTAAAAATTACTTGGCGCCTTACTGCGCCCACTTGGGGCACATCACTCTCCCACGGGCGTTTGTGCTGTGGCGCCTCTTTCTAAAAGACCGTAACTCAAAGTTTTCATTTCAATCTA